>NZ_JBOGBT010000040.1:0-136490 GCF_051656365.1 Silvania sp.
TTGCCTAAATACATAAACGACTGGTTATATCCGAAGATGCGCCCGGTCACCTGATCGCTGGAATATTTGATCAGCAGGGTTTGCACCGCAGGCAGCATCGCGCCATCGGCAAAGCCCAGCAGGAAGCGCAGGACCCCAAGCTGGAACGGGGTGGTGACAAAAGACATGGCAAAGAACAGCACCACCGCCACCACCAGCGTGGCCATCAGGATACGCCCGGTGCCAATCCGATCCCCGAGCTTGCCCAGCCGTGGAGCAGACATCAGAGCAGACACCCCCGGCACGGCGGCAATCATCCCGCTGAGGAAAGCAACATTGCTGCTCTCTGGCGTCATCGACTGGATAAACAGCGCCAGAATCGGCCCCACTGAACCGTTGCACAGCTGGATAACCATCGTCGTGACAAACAGGCTGATCACCAGTCCCGGATAAGGCAACGAGGCAAAAACGGCCTTGCCGCTCAGGCGCTGGGCCTTGCTTACGCTCGGGCGCGCGCCCTCCTTAATTAAAAAGAAGGTCACCAGGAAACTTACCATCAGCAGGAAGGCGGTAATAAAGAACACCGCGCGCAGGCCAACGTGATCGGCCAGGAAGCCACCCATCAGCGGGCCGCCAATCACGCCGCTGATCTGCGCGGTCGACAGGGTGCTGATTGCCCAGCCGCTGCGCTCCCGGGGAACCTGCGAGGCCACCAGCGCCATTGCATTGGGAATATAGCCGGAGGTCAGCCCCATCAGCGCGCGCAGCAAAAAGAGCTGCCAGACGTTGGTGGCAAACGCCTGCAGCAGGATCGCAACGGCCATCCCGAGCGAAGCGCGCAGCAGCATCAGCTTGCGCCCTTTGCGGTCCGCCAGGCTGCCCCACATCGGTGACACAATGGCCGACACCAGGAAGGTGACGCTAAACGTCAGGCCGGACCACATCGACAGCGCCTCGTGCGACGAGACGCCAAGCTGAGCCACGTACAGCGGCAAAAAGGGTAAAATCTGGCTGATGGCCAGGCCGGTGAAAAAACACCCAAACCAGACCGAGATGAGGTTAACCTTCCAGGATTCCATAAGCTGATACTGTCTTTATTTTGCGTGAATTCGCCACCAGATTAGCAAGTTACGTTATGCCGTATGGCGTCAGAGATGCCACCGGGATGACTTCGGCATTTTATCTCCCCAGTCATCATATCTGTGAAACATGTCACATATTTTTGCCTTTCGGCTGGTGATTTATGCTCTACGGACAGTAGCCAAATCCGCGCATCCCCAGATGAAAATGGTTAGCGTGGGCCGCGTTATAGTCCGGGCCAAGAGCGTTACCAAAGTAGCCGCAGCTGGCGCTCAGCAACGCCCGCAGCCACGGCTCTGTTTTGGCATTCTGCCAGCCGCGCAGAACGCTCACCCGCTGGCCGTTATCCAGCGTAAAGCCGCTGATATCCAGCGCCTGCGCGCTGGCATGCTCGCTGCGTCGGGCATCGGGGCGGTGATAGATATTGCGGCAGGCAAAGCTGCCAAGATGGTCAATGCGCGTCAGGCTGCTGCCCATCAGGGTGCGGGTCAGCGGCTGGGCCTGCTGGCTGACGAACAGCGCCGAACTGAGCGCCAGCGGGCAGCTGGCGAGAAAACTGCTGCTGAGGCTGACGGGGCCAAAATTGCGCACCCGCACCACGTTACTCAGCGGGCACTCTCCCCCGGTCTCCGCAACCGACTGGGTGCGGATCAACTGGCGCGCGTTGGCCTGCGCCAGCAGCGTTTCGCAATGTTCAGGGGTCAGGCGCCTGAGCTTAAACTGGGTCAGCGTGCCGGGGGGATCGTCCAACTGGAGCGGCGCAAAGGGGTTGTAGTGCGACGGCAGCCAGCGGTAGCCCGCCGTCATCGCAGCGATAATCACAAGACAGATAATCAGACCTTTTCCCTTCACTCTCCCCCCTCGATGATGTGCCACAACATTATGGCAGAAGGCGGCGAATCCCGCCGGGCATCGTGATATGGTAAGGACTTTGAGTCAGACAGGATGAGTGGACGTGATGGCGAAGTTGCGGGTAGGTATTGTCTTTGGGGGTAAATCAGCGGAGCACGAAGTGTCTCTCCAGTCGGCCAAAAATATCGTTAACGCGATTGATAAGAGCCGATTTGAGGTCGTGCTGCTGGGGATTGATAAACAGGGCCAGTGGCATGTTAACGACGAAACCGGCTATTTGCTCAATGCCGACGACCCGGCGCACATCGCCCTGAACCCGTCAGAAATCAGCGTGGCCGCCGTGCCAGGCGTGATGCAGGGCCAACTAATCGATGCCCGTAGTGGGCAGGCGCTTGCGCAAATCGACGTTATTTTCCCGATTGTTCACGGAACGCTGGGCGAAGACGGCTCCCTACAGGGGATGCTGCGGATGGCGAATCTGCCGTTCGTCGGCTCCGACGTGCTCGGTTCCGCCGCCTGCATGGATAAAGACGTCACCAAGCGCCTGCTGCGCGATGCCGGGCTGAATGTGGCGCCGTTTGTCACCCTGACCCGTGCCAACCGCGAGCAGCACACATTTGCCGATCTCAGCGCCCGCTTCGGCCTGCCGCTGTTCGTCAAACCGGCGAACCAGGGCTCCTCCGTCGGCGTCAGCAAAGTGAACAGCGAAGCGCAGTTCAACGATGCGGTGCGACTGGCGTTTACCTTCGATCATAAAGTGGTAGTCGAGCAGGGCATTAAAGGACGTGAGATTGAGTGCGCGGTGCTGGGCAATGACTTCCCGCAGGCCAGTACCTGTGGCGAAGTGGTGCTGAACAGCGATTTCTACTCTTACGATACCAAGTACATCGATGACCAGGGCGCGCAGGTGGTGGTTCCCGCCGCGCTGGACGCCGAGGTTAACGACCGGATCCGCGCCATCGCCATTGAGGCGTATCAGGCGCTGGGCTGTCGCGGCATGGCCCGCGTCGACGTCTTCTTAACGGAAGATAACCGGGTAGTAATCAATGAAATCAACACCCTGCCCGGCTTTACCAACATCAGCATGTACCCGAAACTGTGGCAGGCCAGCGGTATCAGCTACCCTGAACTGATCACCCGCCTGATTGAACTGGCGCTGGAACGCTACGCCGCCGACAGCGCGCTGCAGCTCTCGGTCAACGGTTAATCGGCTTCGTTCGCCGTCGGCTCTTCCGGGCGACGGCGAATGATAAACCCTGCCAGCCAGAAGCTCACTACCCACGTCACCAGCCCGACCGCATAGGTTTGCCAGCCCTTCGCTTCAAAGCCCAGCAGCCCCACTACCCCATTCAGAATAAAGATCAGCCCAATAGCAAAGGCGTAGTAATGCCAGTCACGGCGGATTTTGGCAGGCAGTTTCATGGTCGCTCCAGAAGAAAAAATCTATCCTCGCACAGTTTTGCCATCAGGTCTGTGGCGGATGCGGAAAATCTGAAATGAGAATGAATTTTACTTAAGGTGACGATTTTGTGATGACAAGCGGAAATCACTCATCCAGGAGAATTCACCAGGCCAATTTACCACGATTCTGATATTGACATCCGCGATGTGGTGTCAAACTCAGCAGGAACAACAGGCACCAGGCCAGGCAGATAATTCCGGAGGCAGTTATGGCAGACTTCAGCATGTCGAAGCCGATTTTTAGCACTAAGCAACCCAAAACCTCCACGCCAGGTAATATCGCTTATGCCGTGTTTGTCCTGTTCTGTTTCTGGGCAGGCTCACAGCTGCTCAACATCCTCGTCCATGCGCCAGGGGTGTACGAGCACCTGATGCAGGTTGAGGATAGCGTTCGTCCGCGCGTTGAGATTGGACTCGGCGTCGGGACCATTTTTGGTTTGATCCCGTTCCTGCTGGGCTGTGCGGTATTCGGCGTTATCGCCCTGGTGCTGCGCTGGCGTCGTTACCACTAATTCAGCGCCATGCAGCGCGCCCGGCGGTCGTCCACGCGCTGGGCAAACCACGCGGTGGTCAGGTTACGGGTGATTTTCGGACTCTCCAGCTGGATCCCCGGTAACATCTCTCTCGGCAGTTTCTTCCCGGCTTTCTGCTCCGCCAGCTTATACACCTGCAGATACAAATCGGTCTTCTCAAACGCCAGACTGTCGCCTTTTTCAAGCTGACGGCGGATCTCGCTGTCGCTCATCCCCAGCTTGCCGGCGAGCTTACGCACCGTCAGTTCGGTTTTACCGGCATTGCTGCTGCCGTAGGCAATCAAATCCCCGTCCAGCGCCAGCTTCACGCCGCTGGCGCGGCTGACGGCGTTCTGGAATGCGGCGTTGCGGCTGGCGTACCAGCCCGCGTTAAAGTCAGCAAAGCGGTAGAGTGGCGCGGTGTAGCTGGCGGGATAATTCAGCAGATGGTAGGTGCCAAACCACAGGCCGCCGCGCAGGGAGAAGACCTCCTGACGGACCGTATTCTCGATTTTCCACGGGTAGCCGTTGGTGTGTTTCTCGGCAAAGGCGATGCTGACCTGCATCGGCCCGCCGGTATGCACCGGGTTGAGGGAGCCAAACAGCGTCTGCCCCATCGGCACCATGCCGATCATGTCATCGAAAATCGCGCTCAGCTGCTTCTCGGTTTTCACCGTATCCAGCCGCTCGCTGTAGCTCTTGCCGTTCGGCGAATTGATTTTTAACGCCGTATGCACCAGGAACGCCGGGATGTGCAGTTTTTCCGCCCGTCGGTCTATCTCCTTCCAGGCAATCTTGTTCAGGCCAGGCACCGCCGGGTCGGACTGATACATCGACTCCTGCTGCGCCACGGCCAGCACCGAGCAGATATTCTCCTCGGTGGGGGCAATTTTTTGGCTCTCGAAGGTTTTCGCCAGCGCCGAGGCCCACTGGTCACGATCTTTTACCGTGGCGGGCATTTTTTGCCGCACCACGCTTGCCACATCGACGGGCTTTTCGCCCTTTTTCAGCGGGGCAGCGTCCTGCCCGGCACACCCGGCCAGCACCAGCACAGCCAGCAGCGATAACGGTAACGCACGCGGTACGGCAAAAGACATAACAACTCCCTGTATTAACTCAATGTATGGGTGACTTCCTGTACCGGCTGGCCATCCAGCTCACGCTCAAAGCTGCGCAGACGCTTATAGATGGACATCAGCTCGACCAGCGTGGTCCAGGAGCTGATCAGATACTGGAACGATCCGCGTACCTGGCCGAAAACGTTAGTAATTTGGGTCATCAGACCGAGCGTAATCGTACCGGCCACAATCGACGGGAACAGCAGGAATAAGCCGAAAACGTTGTCCACCTGCAGGTATAAAATACGGGCGATGTTGAAATACATGTAGTGGAAATAAAGACGAAAATAGTTGCGACGCACCGCGCCAAACAGTTCGCGTACGGTTGGCGGTGATGCGCGGCTGGCATCGTCTTCGCCGTACACCAGCTCTTTACGGTAGGCGGCCTCAACGCGCTGGTTTTTGAACTCCAGCCCCGGCAGCTTGATTCCCACCACTGCCAGCAGGCCGGTGCCGATCAGCGACCAGACAATCGCGGCGATCACCAGGCCATACGGCAGGTGGCCGACAATCGGCAGCTCCGGCACGTGCGCGGAAAGGGTCACCAGCACCGGCAGGAAGGCGATCAGGGTCATAATGGCGTTAATAAAGCTGACCCCCATATCCTCAAGGGTCGAGGCGAAGCGCATGGTGTCTTCCTGCACACGCTGGGCCGCCCCTTCGATATGACGCAGTTGCTGCCAGTGCGCCATGTAGTATTCGTTCATCGCGGTACGCCAGCGGAACACGTAGTGGCTGACAAAAAAGTTATTCATCACGCCAATGATAACGGCGATGAGCGCAATCCCGAGGAAGATCCCCACCTCGTGATAGAACTGATTAATGGTGACTTTATGCGGCGAGCTAAGCGCCGTCTGGATCAGGTCATAGAACGGGGCATACCAGGCGTTGACCGCCACGCCCACTTCCACCAGAAACCAGGTGACAAAGATGATCAGCGCCGTACCAAGAATCGACCAGTACTGCCAGCGGTGCGGCGAGTAGATCACCCAGAACAGGGTAAACACCCCGACGCACAGGGCGTAGTACGCGTAAAACAGCAGATAGCTCAGGGACCAGAAACGCGCCGCGCTGATGGGCACATCACCGGTCGCGCCCGTCAGGCGCTCAAGCCAGGCACCCCCGCCCGCCTGCCAGAAAATTACGGCGACCAGGGCCCAAATAAAGGCCGAAAGAAAAAAGGGTCCCGGTTTGGGGAAAAACGACTTGAACATAATGCTTCCTTCTTTTTTTGTTATAAACACTGCTGTAGACGACGGATTATCAGACCTGTCAGCCTGGCATTAGTTCGCCCCTGAGGCCTCTCCCGGCGCGAAAAGGCGGACTCAATGCGCGCCTATCATAAGCGCAATGTCACAAAACGGGAGATCGTCTGTCACGAAATTGTTCGTATTTACCCGCGGTTACGTTTTTCTCGCTATGGTTAGCCTGTTCAGGCCTTTGCAAACTGCGGTTTAATAGTATAAATACGCATACTTTTTCATTCACTTCATGGATGCTTTCGTTGAAACGTTGTCTGTTACTTTCTGCCGTGTTGTACGCCGCCAGCCTCACCAGCGTACAAGCTGCCCAGCCTATTGCCGATCCGGCTTTCGCATCCGATGTTGTTGATCGTTACGCGAATCTTATTTTTTATGGCAGCGGCGCAACCGGGATGGCACTGGTGGCAATTGACGGTAACCAGCGTGTATTCCGCAGCTTTGGTGAAACGCGTCCGGGCAATAACATCCACCCGCAGCTTGATTCCGTGGTGCGCATCGCCTCCCTGACCAAATTAATGACCAGCGAGATGCTGGTGAAAATGCTCGACCAGGGCGTAGTGAAACTGAACGATCCGCTCAGCAAATATGCGCCACCGGGGGCCCATGTGCCAACGTACCAGGGCGCACCTATCACGCTGGTCAACCTGGCGACCCACACCAGCGCCCTGCCGCGCGAACAGCCGGGCGGCGCCGCACACCGTCCGGTCTTCGTCTGGCCAACCCGCGATCAGCGCTGGAACTGGCTGTCGACTGCCAGCCTGAAATCGGCCCCGGGCTCGCAGGCCGCCTACTCCAACCTGGCGTTTGATCTGCTGGCCGATGCGCTGGCCACCGCCACCGGTAAACCTTACAGCCAGCTGTTTGACGAGCAAATTGCCCGTCCGCTGGGGATGAAAGACACCACCTTTACCCCCTCCCCCGATCAGTGCAAGCGCCTGATGGTGGCAGAGAAAGGGGCCAGCCCGTGTAACAACACCCTTGCTGCCGTGGGCAGCGGCGGCGTTTACTCCACGCCGGGGGACATGATGCGCTGGATGCAGCAGTTCCTCTCCTCCGATTTCTATTCGCGCAGCAATCAGGCCGACAGAATGCAAACCCTGATCTATCAGCGCAGCCAGCTGACGCGGGTGATTGGCATGGATGTTCCGGGCCGTGCTGACGCGCTGGGCCTGGGCTGGGTCTATCTGGCACCGAAGAACGGGCGTCCGGGGATTATTCAGAAAACCGGCGGCGGCGGCGGATTTATCACCTATATGGCGATGATCCCGCAGTCTAACGTGGGTGTATTTGTGGTGGTAACGCGTTCGCCGCAGACGCGCTTCGTCAATATGAGCGACGGCGTTAATCAGCTGGTAGTCGAAATGAGCGAGAACAAACCGCGGGTGATTCCGGCCTCCTGATAATCATTATTCAGCAAACAAACGCTCCCCCGGACGCTTATTTAACGTGAAAGCGCTCCGGGGTGAGGTATATACGCAGCGGCAATGCTTGAGAAATAAACGACAATTTTCGTAAAACAGACAGATTTTATTTCAGTTACACTAGCCTTCCTTGTTCCACAAACCTCAGGCATCTCATGACCGATTTAATTGCTCGTCCCCGTCGTCTGCGCAAATCCCCCGCCCTGCGCGCCATGTTTGAAGAGACATCCCTGACCTTAAACGATCTGGTGTTGCCGATTTTTGTTGAAGAAGAGATCGATGACTATAAAGCCATCGAGGCCATGCCGGGCGTGATGCGCATTCCCGAGAAGCACCTGGCGCGCGAAATTGAGCGCATTGCCAATGCCGGTATCCGCTCGATCATGACCTTCGGCATTTCGCACCATACCGATGCCACCGGCAGCGATGCGCTGAAGGAAGACGGTCTGGTGGCGCGTATGTCGCGCATTGCCAAACAAACCGTGCCGGAGATGATTGTCATGTCCGACACCTGTTTCTGCGAATACACGTCGCATGGCCACTGCGGCGTGCTGTGCGATCACGGCGTCGATAACGACGCGACCCTGATCAATCTGGGCAAGCAGGCGGTGATTGCCGCCGCCGCTGGCGCTGACTTCATTGCCCCGTCGGCCGCGATGGACGGCCAGGTGCAGGCCATTCGCCAGGCGCTTGACGCGGCGGGCTTTACCGATACGGCGATCATGTCCTACTCCACCAAATTCGCCTCGTCGTTCTACGGCCCGTTCCGTGAAGCAGCCGGTACCGCACTGAAAGGCGATCGCAAAACCTACCAGATGAACCCGCTCAACCGCCGGGAAGCGATTCGTGAATCGCTGCTCGACGAAGCCCAGGGTGCCGATTGCCTGATGGTGAAACCGGCTGGCGCATACCTTGATATCCTGCGCGATATCCGCGAACGCACCGAGCTGCCGCTGGGCGCCTACCAGGTGAGCGGTGAGTACGCGATGATCAAATTCGCCGCTCAGGCGGGGGCGATCGACGAAGAGAAAGTGATCCTCGAAAGCCTGGGCGCGATCAAACGCGCGGGCGCGGATCTGATCTTCAGCTACTTCGCGCTGGATCTGGCCGAGAAGAAAATTCTGCGTTAATCCGCTTTGCCCGGTGGCGTAGCGCTACCGGGCCTTCCACACAATCTTCACCCCTCTGCAATGCAAACGACATCTGGCTATTCTACTGTCCGGGAAAGACAGCAGGAGGAGCTACCATGTTTAGTCTCGACAGCGTTCTCGACGATCTTTGGCCGCAGGCGAGGCCTGCACCCTGGCAAAAAAGGCTGTTAAGCAAGGTATTACACGAAGAGGAGTTCCAGCAGTTCGCCGCCGACCACCCCCACCTGAAAGGACTCGATATGGTGGAACAGGTTCTGGAACATCTTGATATTCTCTGCACTATCTCATCCCGCGATCTCGAACAAATCCCCGAACATGGCCCGCTGGTCATCATCTCAAATCATCCTACGGGCACCCTCGACGGGCTGGCGCTGATGTACGTCGTTTCCCGCGTGCGGCGTGATGTCAAAGTCGTGACTAACCGCCTGCTGACCCATCTTGAACCGCTCAGCTCGCTGTTTATTCCGGTGGATAATCTGGGCGGCAAAACCGCCAAAACATCGCTCGTGCAGATGGAACAGCATCTGCAAAACGCGGGCGTACTGATTTTCTTCCCGGCGGGCGAAGTCTCGCGCCCGACGCGCCACGGTATCCGCGATAAAAAATGGCACTCCGGCTTTATTAAGATGGCGAGCAAGCTGCGCGTCCCGCTGCTGCCGGTGCATATTCATGCGCACAATAGCCTGCTGTTTTATGCCAGCACGCTGATTTCCCCCACGCTGTCGATGCTGCTTCTGATGCAGCAGATGTTCCGCCGTCAGCACAGTCGACTGCCGATTAAAATTGGTCAGCAGATCCCCTGGAGCCACTGGTTCAGCGCCACGCTCTCCCCGCGTGAGATGGCTGAACAGTGCCGTCAGCATGTGATACGTCTTGGCAAGGGACTGCCGGGCAGGTTCAAAACACAATCCGCCATTGCCCGGCCCGAGGACCGAGCCACGCTCAAGCGCGCGCTGGCCCAGACAGAATGTCTGGGGAAAACCGGCGATGGCAAAACCATCTATCTGTGGCAGCGCAACGGTCAGGAAGATGTGCCGATATTGCGTGAGCTGGGGCGTTTGCGTGAAGTGGCGTTTCGCGCGGTGGGTGAAGGCAGCGGCAAACGTCGGGATACCGACAGCTATGACGACGACTATCTGCATCTGATTTTGTGGGATAACGAGGATCTGGAGATCGTCGGGGCGTATCGTTTTATGCCCACCGCTCAACAGGTCGAAAACCGTGGGCTTGGGGGGCTGTACAGCTACAGCCTGTTTCATTACGACGACAAAATGGAAGACGTGCTGGCGCACGGCATTGAGCTTGGGCGCAGCTTTATTCAGCCGCGCTACTGGGGCCGCCGTGGGCTGGACTATTTATGGTCTGGAATTGGCGCTTATCTGGCGCGTTATCCGCACTATCGCTACCTGTTCGGCCCGGTTTCGATCTCGGGTGGATTACCGCCCGCGGCGCGGGATCTGCTGGTGGCATTTTACCGGCTGTGGTTCCCGGCCAGCCATCCTCTGGCCGTATCGCGCCAGCCTTATCCGGCTTCGCTGCCCGACGTGCTGGCGCAGTTTGCGGGTGTCGATTACGTCGAAGATCTGACCCGCCTGAAATCACTGCTCGGCAATCTGGGCTGCGGCATCCCGCCGCTTTATAAACAGTATTCCGAACTCTGCGAGCCCGGCGGGG
Organism: Silvania sp.; assembly: GCF_051656365.1. Classification (NCBI taxonomy): domain Bacteria; kingdom Pseudomonadati; phylum Pseudomonadota; class Gammaproteobacteria; order Enterobacterales; family Enterobacteriaceae; genus Silvania; species Silvania sp. The sequence continues at coordinate 10,511 of NZ_JBOGBT010000040.1, forward strand.
TACAGTTTATCGAGTTTGGCAGCGACCCGGCGTTCAACAACTGCGTTGATGGGCTGGTGCTGGTGGACTTGTGCTACCTGAAGGCCAGCCGCTATCAGCGCTATATCGAAGCACATTTAGCACCCTCACCTTAACCCTCTCCCTGGAAGGGAGAGGGGACAGTCAGGTGCCGTGTGTGAAGATGAGCACGTATAGCTTTTCTCCCTCGCCCCTTTGGGGAGAGGGCCGGGGTGAGGGGATCAGCCCGCACGGAAGAAAGGTTTATCCCCCAAAATCGTCGCACGCTGCATGATGCGTCGCTGCGGCAGGTAATCCGCATTGGCGTAGTGCTGGGTCACCCGGTTATCCCAGATCGCCAGATCGTTTTCCTGCCAGCGCCAGCGCACCTGGAACTCCGGCCTGGTGATATGGGCAAACAGGAACCCTAACAGCGCCGCGCTCTCTTTCTCACTCACATCAACAATTCGGGTGGTAAAGCCCTCGTTGACGAACAGCGCCTGCTTGCCGCTGACCGGATGGGTACGCACCACCGGATGCAGCAGCGGCGGATGTTTCGCCACCGCCTCCAGCCAGCGCTGATGCTCTTCTTCTGTCTTGCGGTACTTATATTCCTGGAACGATTTCTTAAAATCGTGCTCGGCACGCAGTCCGCTCAACAGCTGTTTAAACGGTTCGGACAGCGCCTCATACGCCGCAATCCCGCTGGTCCACAGCGTGTCACCGCCCGTTTCCGGCAGCAGCTTCGCCGCCAGAATCGCCCCGGCTGGCGGGGTCTCAATAAAGGTCACGTCGGTGTGCCAGTTGTCGTTATCCGGCGGGTTATCGTTATGAGTATCCAGCACGATAATTTCTTCAACGCCTTCCGCATGCGGATAGACCGGGTGAATGTGCAGATCGCCAAAGCGCAGGGCCAGCGCGCGCTGCTGCTGCGGGGTCACCGCCTGCTCGCGCAGGAACACCACCTGATGGCGCAGCACCGCGTGATACAGCTGCTCAAACTGGTTATCGCTTAACGGCCGGGTCACATCCAGACCCGAAATCTGCGCACCAATGTACGGCCCCAGCGGGGTAATGGTCAGACGTTCACTCATTGTATCTCTCCATGCCAGGGCGTCAGACGGCGCTGTAGCGCGCGCAGCCCCAGTTCTAAACCAAAGGCGATCACGGCGATCACCATGATCCCGGCCAGTACCACGTCGGTCGCCAGGAATTCCCCCGCCGACTGCACCATAAACCCTAACCCACGCGTCGCGGCAATAAGCTCCGCCGCCACCAGTGTCGACCAGCCCACGCCTAACCCAATGCGCAGTCCGGTTAAAATCTCCGGCAGCGCGCCGGGTAAAATCACAAACCACAGTACCTGCGCGCGGCTCGCCCCCAGCGACTGTGCCGCCCGGAGCCGCACCTGCTGGGCACTTTTGACCCCCGCGACTGCCGACATCGCCACCGGGGCGAAAATCGCCAGATAGATCAGCAGGATCTTCGAGGTTTCACCGATGCCAAACCAGATCACCATCAGCGGCAGATAGGCCAGCGGCGGCACCGGTCGATAAAGTTCGATCAACGGATCGAGGATCCCGCGCACCGTCGGGCTGAGCCCCATCGCGATCCCCACCGGGATACCAATAATCACCGCCGCCAGCAGCGCCACCAGAATGCGCCCGAGACTCGCCGCCAGGTGTTGCCACAGGGTGGCATCCATAAACCCTTGCGGACCGGCAATCGAGAATAATTTTGTCAGGACCTGCCCTGGCGCGGGCAGGAACAGCGGGCTCACCCACTGCTGGGCCGCCACCGCCCACCACACTGTCAGCAGGACCAGCAGCGTGCTGATGCTCAGCGTCAGCTGGCGCGACAAAGGCCAGCGTAGCGACAGGCGCTTTTGCGCCGTTTTGTCATTCACCACAATGCTCATGAGAAGGCCTCCCGCTGGTCAAACACCCGGCTCAGCACATACTCGCGCTGGGCGATAAAGTCCGGATCGGATTTAATGCTGCGCACCGGTTCGCCGGCGACAAAACGGCGGGCAAAATTGAGCGCCAGGCGCTCCCGCACCCTCCCCGGCCCCGGCGACAGCAGCACCAGTTCGGTCGCCATAAACACCGCTTCCTCGATGTCATGGGTGATCAGCAGTACCTGCTTGCCGGTCTCATGCCACAGGCGCAGCAGCAGGGTTTGCATCTGTTCCCGGGTAAACGCATCCAGCGCCCCGAAGGGTTCATCCAGCAGCAACAGCTGCGGATTGGCCGCCAGCGCCCGGGCGATCCCGACGCGCTGACGTTGACCGCCGGAGAGCTGCCAGATAAAGCGTTTTTCCGCCCCCTCCAGCCCGACCTTTTTCAGCATTTCCCGGGCGATATTCAGCCGTGCTTCCCGCGCGGTGCCTGCCAGTTGCAGGCCAAAGGCGACGTTTTCCTGCACGTTACGCCACGGCAGCAGCCCTTCGTTCTGGAATACCACGCCGCGCTCTGCTCCCGGCCCTTCCACCCGCTTGCCCGCCAGCTGAATACTGCCGCGCTGATAAGGCACAAACCCGGCCACCAGATTGAGCAAGGTGGTCTTGCCGCAGCCCGAAGGTCCCAGCACCACCAGCAGCTCGCCGCTGTCCAGCGTCAGGTTGATATCTTCGAGCGCCGGTTTACCGTGGTAATCGGCGTAAAGGTTGGAAATATGCAGCATCGCGGCCTCCGGTTATTTCACGAAACGATCGGTCACGTACTGGCTGTAATCGGTCGCCACGGCGGGCACTTTGCCCTGCTCTTTCAGGAATCCGGCGGTGTCGATAATCGCTTTATTGACCGGACCTGCCAGCTGCTGCAGCTGCTGGGCAGGGGTCAGGTAGGTATTCCCTTTCACCAGTCCCGGCACGTCGGCCTCGGGCACGCCGCTCAGACGGGCGAGTTTTTCGAGATTGGCAGGCTGTTTCAGCCACTCGTCCGGGTTAGAAATGTAGGGCTGCTGCGCGTCGATGGCACTTTTGGCGAAGGCCTTCACGATCTCCGGGTGCTTCTCAGCGAAGTCTTTGCGCACCACCCACACGTCGAGGGTTGGCGCTCCCCACTGCCCCACCTGGGCGGAGTCGGTCAGCACGCTGCCGTCTTTCTCCAGCTCGTTCACCGCTGGCGACCAGACGTAGGCCCCGTCGATGTCGCCCCGCTGCCAGGCGGCGATGATCGCTGGCGGCTGCAGGTTGATGATCTCGACCTGGCCCGGCTTGATCCCCCAGTGTTTCAGGGCGGCGAGCAGGCTGTAATGGGTGGTAGAGATAAACGGCACCGCGATGCGTTTACCGATCAGGTCTTCGGGTTTGGTGATGTTTTTCTTCACCACCAGCGCTTCGGAATTCCCGAGCTGGGAGGCGAGCAGGAACACTTCGATGGGCACCTGCTGACTGGCAGCGACCGCCAGCGGACTGGAGCCGAGGTTGCCAATCTGCACGTCGCCGGAGGCCAGCGCCCGCACAATGCTGGCACCGCTGTCGAACTTACGCCAGTCCACTTTCGCGCCGCTGGCTTTCTCGAATGTGTTGTCCGCCTGGGCCACTTTGGCGGGCTCAGCCGAGGTTTGATAGGCGACGGTGACATCCACCGCTTGCGCCTGGAATGCCCACAGCGCCAGGGCGCCAAGTAAGGTGATACGCGATGAAATTGCCATAATGTCTGCTCCCCTCTGTTGTTATGGAGGCAGTATTTCTGGCGGCGGAATTTTGATAAAGGAATTAAAAAGCATCGTTAATGCCGAATCGTTTTTAGAAAAAAAGTGGCAATAGATAGTTAATTTTGGGGAGAAGGCTGGCACGAGGAAATATGAACCACCACCGCTGCCAATCCCCACTTCCAGAGCCAAAACGATCCATTTATTGCAATTATGTTACATCCGTTACATAACCACAGGCACAGGATTGCCACCCCTGCCCTGACAGGCATCATAGGCAAACTATTCATCAAAGGTATCGGACATGATCAAAGTGGTGCTGGTGGATGACCATGTAGTGGTTCGCTCCGGGTTCGCCCAGCTGTTAAATCTGGAAGAGGATCTGGTGGTCGAAGGCCAGTACAGCAACGCCGCTGAGGCCTGGCCCGCGCTGACCCGCGACGCCATCGACGTCGCCGTGCTCGACGTCGCCATGCCGGATGAAAACGGTCTTAGCCTGCTCAAACGCCTGCGCCAGCAGCGCCCGACGTTTCGCGCCATTATTCTGAGCATCTATGATACGCCAGCCTTTGTACAAAGTGCGCTGGATGCCGGTGCCAGCGGGTATCTCACCAAACGCTGCGGCCCGGAGGAGCTGGTGCAGGCGGTGCGCTCGGTCGGGATGGGCGGTCATTATCTGTGTGCCGATGCGGTCAAAGCCCTGCGCGGCGGGGAGCCGACGTCCCAGGCGCTGGCCGCCCTGACCCCGCGCGAGAAAGAGGTGTTCGAGCTGCTGGTCAACGGCGACAGCGTGAAGGAGATTGCCTTCAGGCTCGAGCTCAGCCACAAAACCGTGCACGTCCATCGCGCCAACGTGCTGGGCAAACTGCAGTGCAGCAGCACCATTGAACTGGTGCATTTTGCCCTCGATAACCAGCTACTGAACGGCCACTGATGCGGCGCTCCCTGCGGCACATTATCCTCTCGCTGTTCATTATGCTGGCCTGGGGCACCGGCTGGCTGATGCTGTGGACGCTCAGTTTTTACCTGACCCAGAACGGCCAGCAGGCGGTGCTGTTCTTGCCCCAGGGCGTCTATCTGGCGCTGCTGATCCTGCTTTCGCGCCGTTTCTGGCCCGCCTTGATCCTGCCCACGCTGGCCGCCATTCTGTGGCTGCACAGCGAACAGCTAATGACCCAGCCCTTGATGCTGGTCGTACCGCTGCTGGGCACCGCTTCGGCGTGGCTCGCGCAACACTACTGGCACCGATTTACCCTGTACTGGCAACGCCTGTCGCTGCTGATTGCAGTGGTGACGCTCAACGCCCTGATCCAGACCCTGTTACTGGCACCGTTTCTCGACAGCCCGACCACCCTGATTGCGCTGGCCTCCTTTACCGGCGGCGTGCTCCTGACGCCGTTTGTCTACCTGGTGTTTGAGTTTTTGCGCCAGCAGCACCGCTATCATCTGCTGGGGCTTGATACCAGCAACCCACCCCTGCGCAGCTCGCTGATTATCTGGTGCAGCCTGTTTTTTATCATCGGCATCGGCACCCAGATGGTGCTCTCCCCGGCGCTGGAACGGCTGCTGCTGATCGTGGTGTTTTTGCCCAACGTGGTGATGGCGTGGAAGTTCGGCTGGCAGGGCGGCGTGCTCTCCGGGCTGCTGGGCAGCATGATGATCACCATCGCCCGCCAGGTCGGAGTGGGGTTCAGCGATCTGCTGGAGCTGGAGATTTTCCTCGCCACCCAGTCGCTGCTGGGAATTGGGCTGGGGATCGCCATCAGCCGCCAGCAGCATCTGGCGATGAACCTCGATCACTACCGCCGTCGGCTGGAGGACGAACTGCAGGCCCGCCGGGCGCTGGCAGAAAAGCTGATCCACTCCGAAGAAGACACCCGCAAACAGCTGGCCCGCGAGCTGCACGACGAAATAGGCCAGAACATCACCGCCATTCAGATTCAGTCCCAGCTGGTGAAACGCACGGGCGATACGCCGCAGGCATTAGAAGCCGCGGGGCAGATTAACGACCTGGCGCGCCGCATTCATCACTCCACCCGCCAGCTGCTGCGCCAGCTTCGCCCGCCGGTGCTTGACGAACTGTCGTTAAACGAGGCGCTGCACCATCTGGTGAGGGAGTTCGCCTTTGCCGAGCGCGGGATCGCCTGCCGCTTTGATTACCGACTTACCGCCCCGCCGCAGAGTGAAACCCTGGTCTTTACCCTCTATCGCCTGCTACAGGAGCTGCTGAATAACGTCAGCAAACATGCCGATGCCAGCGAAGTCAGCGTCCTGCTCTGTCAGCAGGGTGACCAGCTGCGCCTGGAGGTCAGGGATAACGGCAGCGGCATCAGCCCACAGCAGATCCCCGGTTTTGGTATTCAGGGGATGCGCGAGCGCGTCCACGCCCTGGGCGGGGAATTCACCCTCGAATCGCAGGGCGGCACGCGCGTAATTGTTAACCTGCCCACAATTTTGCAACAAACACACCGCTAACCAGGAAAAAGTCTTAGTCACGCCAGACTTTCTCTCATCCCTTTTTCGTCGCGCTTTCATACAGTCATCTCAAACGGAGAACGCCATGCCCGCACTGTCAGCTGAACAGGTTACTCAACGCTATCGCCGACTGCGCCCGCGACTGCTGATCTGCATGGTGATTGGCTACGCCGCGTTTTACCTGACGCGCAAAAGCCTCAACTACGTACTGCCGGCTCTGCAGATGGATCTGGGGCTGAGTAAAAGCGACATCGGCCTGATCGGGTCGCTGTTTTACCTGAGCTACGGGCTGTCGAAATTTGCCGCCGGACTGTGGCACGACAGCCAGGGTCAGCGGGCTTTTATGGGCGTCGGCCTGATGGCAACCGGGGTGCTGAACGTGCTGTTCGCCTTCGGGGACTCCCTGCCGCTGCTGCTGTTTATCTGGACGCTGAACGGCTTCTTTCAGGGATGGGGATGGCCGCCCTGCGCCAGATTGCTGACCCACTGGTATTCGCGCAACGAGCGCGGCTTCTGGTGGGGATGCTGGAATACCTCTATCAACATTGGCGGGGCCATTATTCCGCTGATTTGTGCCTTTGCCGCCCAGCGTTGGGGCTGGCAGGCAGCGATGCTGACACCGGGGATCATCAGTATCGTGCTCGGCCTGTGGCTGACCACACAACTGCGGGGCACACCGCAGGAAGAGGGTCTGCCCACGGTCGGGGAGTGGCGCAACGATCCGCTGGAGTTGCGCCAGCAGCAGCAAAGCCCACGGATGGGGCTGTGGCAGATGTTACGCACCACCATGCTGCAAAACCCGATGATCTGGCTGCTCGGGGCGTCGTACGTGCTGGTGTATCTGATTCGTATCGCCCTCAACGACTGGGGCAACCTCTGGCTTTCAGAGAGCCACGGCGTCAATCTGCTGAGTGCCAATGCCACGGTGATGCTGTTTGAAGTGGGTGGTTTGCTGGGGGCGCTGTTTGCCGGATGGGGATCGGATCTGCTGTTCAGCGGCCAGCGTGCGCCAATGATTTTGCTGTTTACGCTGGGGCTGATGGTGTCGGTGGCCGCCCTGTGGCTGGCACCGGTTCATCACTACGCCCTGCTGGCAATGTGCTTTTTTACGGTGGGATTTTTTGTCTTTGGTCCGCAGATGCTGATCGGCCTTGCCGCCGTGGAGTACGGACACAAGCAGGCCGCAGGCTCGATTACCGGTTTTCTCGGCGTGTTTGCCTATCTGGGGGCGGCACTGGCCGGATGGCCGCTATCACTGGTTATTGAACGCTACGGCTGGTCGGGGATGTTCAGTTTGCTCTCGATTGCCGCCGTGCTGATGGGTTTGTTACTGATGCCGCTGCTGATGGCGGGCATCACCGCGTCTCGCAGTCACATAACGTCACAAAAGGCTGAATAATGAAAACAACACTTCTCTCTACCCTTATTGTCTCTGGGATCGCAATGGCGACTTTCTCTGGTGCCGCGCAGGCCAAAGGCCGTCTGGTGGTCTATTGCAGCGCCACCAATGAAATGTGTGAAGCCGAAACCAAAGCGTTTGGCGACAAGTACGACGTCAAAACCTCGTTTATTCGCAACGGCTCCGGCAGCACGCTGGCAAAAGTCGATGCTGAGAAGAAAAACCCGCAGGCTGACGTCTGGTACGGCGGCACCCTGGATCCCCAGTCTCAGGCCGGTGAAATGGGCCTGCTGCAGCCGTATAAATCCGCCAATCTGGCGCAGATCATGGAGAAATTCCGCGATCCGGCCAAAGTAAAAGGCAACCTCTCTTCTGCGGTGTATGTGGGCATTCTGGGCTTTGGCGTGAATACCCAGCGCCTGAAAGAGAAAAACCTGCCGATCCCGCAGTGCTGGAAAGATCTGACCAAGCCGGAATACAAAGGCGAGATCCAGATTGCCGATCCGCAAAGCTCCGGCACCGCCTACACTGCGCTGGCGACCTTCGTGCAGCTGTGGGGTGAAGATCAGGCCTTTGATTACCTGAAGCAGCTGAACAGCAACGTCTCTCAGTACACCAAATCCGGCATCGCCCCGGCGCGTAACGCCGCCCGCGGTGAAACCGCCATCGGCATCGGCTTCCTGCACGACTATTCGCTGGAAAAAGAGCAAGGCGCACCGCTGGAGCTGATTTCGCCGTGCGAAGGCACCGGATATGAAATCGGCGGCGTCAGCATTCTGAAAGGCGCACGTAACGAAGAAAACGCGAAGCTGTTCGTGGACTGGGTACTGTCGAAAGAGGCGCAGGAGCTGGCGTGGAAACAGGGCAAGTCCTACCAGATCCTGACCAACACCACTGCCGAAACCTCACCGAACTCGCTGAAGCTGGATGACCTGAAGCTGATCAGCTACGACATGGACAAATACGGCTCAACGGACGTGCGTAAAGCGCTGATTAACAAGTGGGTCAGCGACGTGAAGATGGGTAAATAACCCCCTTCTTACGACCCTTTGCCGGGGGCGGCCTGAACGCCGTACCCGGCCTACAACACCGGAAAACCTATGTCACAGACACTCGCTCTCCATCCCGTGAAAAAACGGGATGCGGTATTCCTTTGGGTTTTCGTTAGCTGGCTGGCTTTTGCCCTGCTGCCAAGCTGGAGCCTGGATTACGGCCTGCTGGAATCCACCCGCGACGAGATCCTCGACGCCTATAGCTGGTCGCACTTCAACATCAGCTGGCTGTGGTATCTGCTGCCGAGCCTGCTGCTGCTGCGTCCGTTTAACTCCGCCCGCCGCGAACAGCGCAGCCGTCACTATTTCGACGCTGGCTGGGCGCTGCTGTGCATGGCGTTTATCGTTATCAGTGCCACCGTCGAAGAACGCGGTTTAGGCTACGCCGCCATCGTACTGTTTGTGGCGCTGGGGGCGATTATGTCGCTGGCGCTCACCCGGCTGGAGTGGCTGGGCGGCGACCGCTTTGTGATCGGCTCGCTGATTGCCATCGTCGCGCTGATCGGCATCTTTATCGTCTGGCCGAGCATCGCCATCTTTATTCCGATGTTCACCAACGATGCGGGCGAGTTTGCGCCGCTGGCATTTATGAATGTGCTTTCGCAGTCGCACATCATTCAGGTGATCATCAACTCGATCCTGCTCTGCGTGGCGGTCGGGATCGGCTGTACCTTCTTTGGCCTGGTGTTGGCGATCTACACCACCCGCATTGCGAAACGCAGCGCCATTATTGGCCGCATCTTCTCGATCCTGCCGATCGTCACCCCACCGTTCGTTGTGGGTTTAGGCGTGACGCTGATGATGGGTCGCTCCGGCTACATCACTGAGCTGATGGTCGACTGGTTTGGGCTGACCAACACCAACTGGCTGTACGGGTTTACCGGCATCTGGCTGGCGCAGGTGCTGGCCTTCACCCCGATGGCATTCATGATCCTCGATGGGGCGATCAAAACCATTCACCCGTCGCTGGAAGAGGCCTCGTACACCCTGCGCGCCAGCCGCTGGCAGACCTTTAACGGCGTGTTTGTCCCGCTGCTGAAACCGGCGCTGGCAAACGCCTTCCTGATCGTCATCGTCCAGTCGCTGGCCGACTTCAGTAACCCGCTGGTGCTGGGGGGTAACTTCGACGTGCTGGCGACGCAGATCTACTTCTACATCACCGGCTCCCAGCTGGACTACCAGGCGGCGAGCACCCTCGGCGCATTCCTGCTGCTGTTCTCGCTGCTGGTGTTCTGCATTCAGTACATGTGGATCGGCAAACGCTCGTACGTGACCGTCTCGGGTAAATCGTATCGTGGCGACGTTCAGCCACTGCCGGTGACCCTGGTGTGGAGCGTGGTCGCCCTGCTGACGGTGTGGATCGCCTTTAACGCCCTGCTCTACGGCAGCATTTTCTACGGCAGCTTTACCGTCAACTGGGGGGTGGATTACACCCTGACGCTGGATAACTTTATCAAGCTGTTCGGCCAGGGCATGAGCGACGGTGCGTGGCCTTCCCTGCTCGACACCCTGCTGTACGCCGGGATCGCCGCCCCGATCACCGCCGGTTTTGGCCTGCTGATCGCCTGGGTGGTGGTGCGCCAGCAGTTCCGTGGCAAAAAGACCATCGAGTTCACCACCATGCTGTGCTTCGCGGTACCGGGCACCGTGGCGGGCGTGTCGTACATCCTCGCCTTTAACAGCGCCCCGGTGTACCTGACCGGCACGGCAGCGATTGTGATTATTTCGATGGTGATGCGTAACGTGCCGGTGGGGATTCGCGCCGGGATTGCGGGCTTAGGGCAGATTGATAAGTCGCTGGACGAGGCCTCGCTCAGCCTGCGCGCCGGAAGCTTACGCACCATTACGCACATCCTGCTGCCGCTGCTGCGTCCGGCTATTTTGTCGGCGTTGATCTACAGCTTTGTACGCGCCATTACCACCGTCAGCGCCATTGTGTTCCTCGTCACGCCGGATACCCGCGTGGCCACGGCCTACATTCTGAACCGTGTGGAAGACGGCGAATACGGCGTAGCGATTGCCTACGGCTCGATCCTGATTGTGGTCATGCTGGCGATCATTTTCCTCTTTGACTGGCTGATCGGTGAGGCTCGTACCTCCCGTTCAAAAGCCAAAAACCAGGCGTAACACTATGACTCAGAAACATTTCGTTGAACTGCGCAACGTGACCAAGCGCTTTGGCAATAATACGGTCATCGACAACATCAACCTCGCCATCCCACAGGGGCAGATGGTGACCCTGCTCGGCCCGTCCGGTTGCGGCAAAACCACGGTGCTGCGCCTGGTGGCGGGGCTCGAAAAACCGACCGAAGGGCAGATCCTGATCGACGGCGAGGACGTGACCCACCGCTCCATTCAGCAGCGTGATATCTGCATGGTGTTCCAGTCTTACGCCCTGTTCCCGCACATGTCGCTGGGCGAGAACGTCGGCTACGGCCTGAAGATGCTCGGCATATCCCGCGCAGAGACCAAAGCCCGGGTGAAGGAAGCGCTGGCAATGGTGGATCTGGAGGGCTTTGAAGACCGCTTTGTCGACCAGATCTCCGGCGGCCAGCAGCAGCGCGTGGCGCTGGCCCGCGCGCTGATCCTCAAACCGAAAGTGCTGCTGTTTGATGAGCCGCTGAGTAACCTCGACGCCAACCTTAGGCGCAGCATGCGCGATAAAATCCGCGAGCTGCAAAAGCAGTTCAACATCACCTCGCTGTACGTGACCCACGATCAGAGCGAGGCCTTTGCGGTCTCCGACACGGTGCTGGTGATGAACAAAGGCAACATCATGCAGATTGGCTCTCCGCAGGATCTGTATCGCCAGCCGGCATCGCGCTTTATGGCGAGCTTTATGGGCGATGCCAACCTGTTCCCGGCGCGCTTTAGCAGTGAGTTTGTGGAGATCCACGGCTATCGTCTGCCGCGCCCGCTGCACTTTGAAAGCCAGGGTACCGGCTCGGTGGGCGTGCGCCCGGAAGCGATCACCCTGAGTGAACGTGGTGAAGAGAGCCAGCGCTGCGTGATCCGCCACGTCGCCTATATGGGGCCGCAGTACGAAGTGATTGTGGACTGGCACGGACAGGAGATTTTGCTGCAGGTGAATGCCACGCGGCTGCAGCCCGACGTGGGGGAAAATTATTACCTGGAGATCCACCCGTACGGGATGTTTGTGTTGGCGGAAGTGGCCTGATTTGTGCCGGGTGGCGCTACGCTTGCCGGGCCTACAAATTGAACGAAACATAGGCCGGTTAAGGCGCAGCCGCCACACGGCAAAACCCTCCACCTTAATTTCCTGTTTTGCGAGGCCGCTTCCGGGAATGCCCCTTGTTGCAGAAGGGATATCACAGTATCGTTTTGCCACGCCTGCAAAATCAGGCGTCGGGATTAGCCTCCTGGACTTCATACTGGCGACATGTGTTTAATATGTCGTGCGTACAGTTACACCTCAATGGTGGGTCGGACGGGGCATCGTAAGATGCGCCGGTGTCCAGTATGGCCGGTAAGGCTAACTCCGTTCGGCACCACCACCCGCGAGATTAGCCTCTCCGGTGGTGGTTTAAACACTACATACTGTAGGATGCCTTTATGGCGACAATCCTAACCCACACCCATTCGTTATTAACCCTGCCCTTCAATCACAGCACCGCCTTTACTGAGCTGGCGGACAACTGCGAGCACTTTATGGATGCGCTACTGGAGTGCGATGCGCCCGCCGAAAAAATCACCCTTTATGGACGGCTTGCGGCCTGCCTGGCGATTCTGCAACCCACGCTGCTCGAACCCGTCCCGGAGGCGTTAAAAGAAAGCCTGACGGTAGAGCATTTCCCGACCCGTCTTCCTGTATTTGAGCCCGAGGCAGATCAGCTGGGGCGCTATTGCCAGGTACTGACCCAGCAGTTGATCAGCGGCTCGCTCACCCCGGATGATGAAAGAGTGATACAAGATCTACTCGGCGAACTGGTCAGCTTCTACGCCGATACGCTCAAGATGCCGCGCTGGCTCAGAATCGATGAGGGGGTTATTGAACTTCTCGCGTAAGTAGAGGTGCGGTGATGGATGCCCGGCGGCGTTGCGTTTGCCGGGCCTACGACCCCCACCAGTTTCACTTAAAGACTTTTAATTTTAAGTACTTTTCTGTAAAACACGCTTCCTCTCTCCAGCCACAACCAGTACGATTAACAGACAAAGCCAACAGCAATTAGAGGGATACTGAATGCCAGTTGAGGAAAGTATAAAACCCACATCAGGAACACCCATTGTACCCGGTGGAGTCAGACAACTAACGATAGGTGAAATTGCATTAGCCAGGACTTTGTTTGGTGGAAGTCTGATCTATAGCCGCATTTGGGTACATCGTGAAGGTTATTTACCATTCAACCTGCAACCTGTAGATGTTGCAATGACTCCCGACGGCGAATTATGGTTTAGAGAAGGAACCTATTCACCGGATTTTTCTTTAGAAAGAGATCTACAGAAGAAACATAGATTTATGCATGAAATGGTTCATGCATGGCAAGCACAAAAGGGAATGTTTGTCAGAACCAGAGGGTTATTCTCTCGCTTTGCTGATTATAGTTACAGCTTAGATAAAGCTGATTTCCTCCATTATGGGCTAGAACAACAAGCATCAATTGCCAGCGATTATTGGCTACTTCTTACATATGGGTTTAATAGTGATACGTCATACTTAACAGAATATAGAGATTATCATCCGAATGTATCCACTCATGAACTCATTAGAAAATACAAATCAGTTTTGAAAGGATTCCCAGGTTGAAGAAATTACTCATAGTATCTTTCATTCTTATCCTTACCGGTTGCCCTGGTGGAGGAAAACCAGCATCTATACATCGTAGTGTGTTTATGCAAGGAAATATCATCTGCTTTACTATAAACAAGAATGATATCTTAGAACGTTATAGTATTTACTATTGGCCTAATAAAAAATACACAGTTTTAAAAGCAAGTGATAACGTCGCATTATCATATCCTGACACATGCGTGAACATTAAATTGCTAAAAGGATATAACTATAATATTGCGTATAGTTTAAATGGAATCAGTTATTCTGATTCGTTCTTTATAGACAACGATGGAAACCGCTAATTATGTCACTGCCAGCTTATTTGTTTTTGTATGATGAAAATGGAATGCAAATTCCAGGAGACTGCATGGCTTTAGGCCGTGAGGGTGCAATAGAAGTTATGAATAGTAGTTACGGTGTAAGGCAGCCCGTAGACAGCAATACAGGAAGCATGACAGGCTGTAGACAACATAGCCCTGTCGTCATTCATAAGCAACTTGATAAAACCAGCCCTTTCTTTGCTATCGCGGTGTGTGAGCAAAAGAGATTTCAAAAAGCGGTTCTTAAATATTATGAAATCGTAGAAGCAGGAATAGAGGTGGAGATTTATAATATAAAGCTAGATGGCGTTGTAGTTTCTTCTGTGGATTTTACTCATGTTTATTACCCTGGTAGTTCTACCCCAAACATGCACGAAGTAGTGGGTCTTAGATTTCGAGGTATTGAATGGAATTATGTAAGAGGAAATATTAAATATGATGACGCGTGGATGAAGCCAGCAAAACAGAATGAGACGCAAAAATAAAGTAAATGGGGGTAATCGTAGAGCCAGTCAGTTGCTTAAATGACTGGCATTACAACTTTGGTTGCCGTTTTCGTATTTGCTACCTCTCCCCAGTGAAGAGAGGGAGTCTTCCGAGCAATGAATTTTTAGCGGAAGCCCCCCAACCGAAACCGTTCGTGTGGCACTATCCTCAGCGCTGGGCCGTAATCTCGGCAATGTCCTTCGGCGTGGTGCGACAGCACCCGCCAATCAGCTTCGCGCCCGCCGCCAGCCACTGCGGCAAATACCCCGCTAATGTCTCGCACGCTTCGCCGTGGTGATGCCAGGTTTTGGTCACCGCATCGTAGTGCTCACCGGAGTTCGGATACACCACCAGCGGCAGAGTGGTCAGGCCGTGCAGGTGCGCCAGCGCCGCGGTGGTGTTTTCCAGCGCGATACAGTTGATGCCCAGCGCCACAATTTGCGGATAATCGGCCAGCGCGGCCACCACCTCACGCAGCGGCGTGCCATCGCTGAGATGCTCGCTGTCGCGCAGGGTTAACGAGAACCACGCCCGGGCGCGGGGATACGCCGTCAGCAGTTCCGCCAGGGCTTTGATCTCTGTAAACGACGGCAGGGTTTCGCAGGCCAGCAGGTCGGCGCCCGCATCCAGCAGCGCTTCGACGCGCGGACGATGAAACGCGCTAAACGCTTCGGCGCTGCGCACGTAATCACCCCGGTATTCCGACCCGTCGGCAAGATAAGCACCGTACGGACCCACCGAGCCCGCCACCAGCAGCGCGCCCGCCTGTGGGTTTTCGGCCAGATACGCCTCGCGCGCTTTACGCGCCAGCTCGACGCTTTTACCAATTAGCGCCCGGGACTGGGCTTCGTCCAGCCCACGAGCGGCAAAGCCGTCCGGCGTGGCCTGATAGCTGGCGGTGATCGCCACCTGCGCCCCGGCGCGGAAGTAGTCCAGATGTACGGCGCGGATCAGCTCCGGGTTCTCCATCAGCACTTTTGCGGACCACAGGCTGTCGGCGAGATTGCAGCCGCGCGCTTCCAGTTCCGTCGCCATCGCCCCGTCCAGCACCACAAACGGCTGGCTGTCGAGGAGGGCGGTAAGCGGATTATTCTGCGACATGTTCAGGCTCCTGCGTTTTCAAATTTTGGGTGAGGTAGTACGCACCATAGCACAGGGCGACAAACGGCAAGCCGCAGTAGAGGGCGATACGCTGGGTCGGATCGAAGGCCAGGCCAATGCAGGCCACCAGGCACAGGACAAAGCCCAGCACCGGCACCAGTGGATACCACGGCGCGCGGTAGTGCAGCGCCTCCAGCGGCTGGCCGGATTGCAGATGACGACGGCGGAACACAAAATGCGATGCGCAGATGCTGATCCACACCGCTACCACCGCAAAGCCCGAAATCGCCGACAGGGCCACAAACACCGTGTCCGGGGCGATGACGCTGGAGAACAGCGCCAGCACGCCGCCGAGCATTGAAACCGAAAGTGCCGTCAGCGGCACGCCGTTTTTGTTGACCTTCGCAAAGCAGCGCGGCAGCGTTTTCTCGTTCGACAGCGACCACAGCATCCGCCCGGAGGCGTACAGCCCGGAGTTAGCGGCCGAAAGAATCGCCGTCAGAATCACAAAGTTAACGATATCCGCCGCATACGGAATGCCGACTTTTTCAAACACCAGCACGAACGGGCTTTTTTCGACGCCCGCCTGCTGCATCGGGATCAGCGCCGCCAGCACAAAAACGGTGCCAATAAAGAAGATAATCAGGCGGGCGATAGTGGTGCGGATCGCCACCGGAATGACCTTGCGCGGATTTTCGGTTTCACCGGCGGCAATACCGATAAGCTCGGTGCCCGAGAAGGCAAAGTTGACTGCCACCATGGTCATCAGGATCGGCAGGCCGCCGTGCGGGAACCAGCCTTCAGCGGTGATATTGCTAAGACCCGGTGCCGGGGAGCCGTCCTGCATCGGGATAAAGCCAAAGATCGCCGCCCCGCCGAGGATAATAAAGGCGATGATGGTAATGACCTTAACCAGCGAGAACCAGAACTCCCCTTCGGCAAAGAAGCGGGTCGAAATCACGTTGAGGACGAAAATGGCCGCGCAGAACACCACGCACCAGGCCCAGACCGGCACCTGCGGGAACCAGTACTGCATGCAGAATCCGGCGGCGGTAAAGCTCGACCCCAGCGCCACGGTCCAGGTGAGCCAGTAGAGCCACGCCACGGTATAGCCGGTCGCCGGCCCCAGATAGCGGGTAGCATAGACATGAAAGGCCCCGGTTTCCGGCATTGCGACCGAGAGTTCACCGAGACACTGCATCACCAGCCACACCACCAGCGCGCCAATCAGGTAGGCCAGCAGCGTACCTGCCGCCCCGGTGGTGGAAATGATGTAACCCGTATTAAAAAATAACCCTGTGCCAATGACGCCACCCAGCGACAGCATAATCAGGTGACGCGTTTTCATGGTGCGCTGCAGCTGCCCATTCTCGTTATGTTGTGTTTGCATATTACCTTCTAAACGTATGGACATCTAAACATCCAAAGAAGGTATTTATACCGTGAATGATCCTGAATTACTAGCCATGCACCAGCCGCAGGCGAGCGCGACGGGCGCTCAGTCGGGGATGGGCGTTAAGGATCACGAATAATATGGGTCGCCATGCCATCACACACCTCCTTAGAGAAGATGGGTAAAGCATGCACCGTTTCGCTGACATCTTCGGTCAGTCGAAAGTTGTATCTGTGTTCTACCCGCTAAACTGGCGGCAGGCGTCGCGCTGGTCAGCCCGCTGATTGACGAGATTTAACGTCGCTGCGCCAGTCGCCAGCTGGCAACGGTGAACAGCGCGATGATCCACGCCATCGTCCACGGCGTGCCGTCGCTCATCGTTGCCAGCAGCAGCGAAGAGATGATTCCGCTGCCGTATTGCAGAGAACCAATCAGCGCCGAGGCGGCGCCCGCGTGGCCCGGCACCGCATCCAGCGCGGCGGCGGTTGACGTGGCGGCGAGAATACCGTTCATCGAGAAGAAGACAAAAATCAGCGCCACCATCGCCACAATTCCCCCAAGACTGAACCAGACGCAGATCGCCATCACCACGGCGGCCAGGGCCGCCACGGCAGACGCATACCTGAGCAGGGTTTCCAGCGCGTAGTGAGTCACCAGCCGACGATTCACCACGCTCATACCCATCAGCCCGACAATGTTCAGCGCAAACAGCCAGCCGTAGTGCGCCGGGTCGACGCCGAAGTAGCGGATATAGACAAACGGCGAGCCGGTGATAAAAGCATACGCCGCCACGTAGTAGCAGGTCAGGCTAAGGGTGAACTGCATGAACTTACGGTTACGCAGCAGCGCAACATAGTTCCTGAACGCGCCCACTACCGACGCTTTGACCCGTTTCTCTTTGGCCAGGGTTTCCGGCAGCCACCACAGGGAGATAAACATCAGCCCGCCAATCACCGCCAGCAGCCAGAAGATGCTGTGCCAGGTGCTGAATCTGATCAGCTGCCCGCCGATCAGCGGCCCGGCAATGGGAGCAATCGCCATCACGATCACCAGCGTCGACAGCATTTGCGCGGCGCGGGTGCGGCTGAACAGATCGCGGATCATCGCCCGCGCCAGCATCGGCCCGGTGCAGGCTCCCAGCGCCTGGAACACCCGCCAGAAGACGATATGAGTAATATCGGTCGCCAGCGCACAGCCTGCGGACCCGACAATAAACAGCGCCATCCCGATAAACAGCGGAATACGCCGCCCGAGCTGGTCGCTGATCGGCCCCCAGACTAGCTGCGCAATGGCAAAACCGACCAGGAAGCCGGTGATGGTCAGCTCGACATTGCCATGCAGCTCGGCCGCCATCATCGGCATGGCGGGGAGATAGATATCGGTGGATAACGAGGTGAACGCCATTAAGGCGCTCAGGATCAGCACAAACGGCAGACCCGTGGTGCTGGTTTTGGCAGGGGGGGCAATCATAACAATCCGCTTCAGATTAACTGGACGCTAACGATACATGAATTGATGTCATCAATAATCGGGACAAAACGGGATGGGGTTATGAGTGGGGGTCATGAGTGTGGTTTATTGCCGGGCAACAGACCGCACCCACGTCAGCAACGCAATGATAAATCATGTAAATCGTTCTATAGTTAAAGCGATTATTTAATTAAGGACGGACGCATGCGCTTTAACGGACTGACCAAAGGCTTTTTCATCCTCATTCTCTTTCTTGTTACCTGGGCGTTTTTTGATGTGCTGGCGCCCTACTTCTCGGCCATTCTGTGGGCCACGGTGCTGACGGTCATTTTTTATCCGGTTAAAAATCGGCTGCGTATTGCGATGGGCGATCGCAACGGGCTGGCGTCGTTGCTGAGTATCGGGCTTATCTGCCTGATTGTGTTTATTCCGCTGATGGTGATCCTCTCGTCATTGGCCGTTGAAATTAATGTGGTTTATACCCGCCTGCAGCAAAGCGATACCCAATTCTCCGGGGTGGTAGCAGACCTGTTTACCTGGCTGCCTGACTGGTTACGGTCCCTGCTGGTGGAGCACAACCTCGACTCTGCCACTCAGATCCAAAAGAAACTGTCTGACGCCGCGCTACAGGGCGGGCAGTACCTTGCCGGCAGCGCATTCCTGATCGGCAAAGGCACTTTCGGATTTGCCATTAGCTTCGGCATCATGCTCTACCTGCTGTTCTTCCTGCTGAAGGACGGCCCGTGGCTGGTGCGCCAAATTCTCGATACCCTGCCCTTGTCCAACTATGTGAAACATCATCTGTTCGCCAAGTTCGCCGCCGTCGCGCGCGCCACGGTCAAAGGCACCGCCGTGGTCGCGGTAGTGCAAGGGGCGCTGGGCGGGATTGCGTTCTGGTTTGTCGGGATTAACGGCAGCATTCTTTGGGGCGCGCTGATGGCGTTCTTATCCCTGATCCCGGCGGTCGGGTCGGCCATTATCTGGGTACCGGCGGCCATTTACCTGTTCGCCACCCAGCAGCTGTGGCAGGGCCTGTTTATCGTCGGCTTCTTTGTGATTGTGGTCGGGCTGGTGGATAACATCCTGCGCCCGCTGCTGGTGGGCAAAGACACCAAAATGCCGGACTACCTGATCCTGATCTCCACTCTCGGCGGGATGGAGATTTACGGCATCAACGGCTTTGTGATTGGTCCGCTGATTGCGGCGCTGTTTATTGCCTGCTGGAACCTGCTCTCGGGTCGCGATCACCCCGGTAATGCCGAAGAGATTGACGAAGCGATTATTGAGGAAGGAAAAAATTCGCCTGATGTATAAGTTAACGATATTCTGCTGAAAATTAAAAATCGCCTTGTTTAGAGGGAATTAACCGTGCGCATCGCCACCATCACTAACTGGGCTTACGGCGCCACCGTCTGTCTGACCATTGCCTCCGGCGTGGCCATGTTAATGGCCTCTAACGCTGAAAGCGTTGAACGGCAGGCGGTTGAACAGCGCTACGTCTTTGACCAGTTGACCGAAGAGGTGGAGGTCGATGCCTGGGCGCTCTCTGACCTGGCGCGGCTGTACGTCATCAAGCAGGATCCCGCCGTCCTGCAGTCGCACCGCCAGAAAGCCGCGTCGATGGCCAAGGTTGAACATCGGCTGCAAAAGCTAAAAGACGTGGGCGCCAGCGACGAAGAGCTGGCGCTGCTACAAATAGGCCTGCAGGGTGCCGATGCCCTGCAGGATGAGCAACAGACCGCTATCGCCCACAGTGCGCGTGGAGAGCAGGCGCAGGCTATCGCCCTGATTTATGGCGATCTGTACGAGAACGAGCTGGAGCAGGTGCAGAGCCAGCTCGACCATTTCCGCCAGATGCTGGACCGGCGTGCTCAGGGGGCAATTCAGGATGCGGTAGAAAAATCCCACGCGCTCAGAACCCTCTCTGAAGTGATGGTCGGCCTGACCGCACTGATGTTTTTATTTGTCCTCGGTTTTATTCTCAAACGCCGGGTGCTGCACCCGGTGGTACGCCTGAGCGATGTGGTTAACCGGCTGGCATCGCAGGATTATGCGGTCGAAACGCCGGACTACCGCCAGATCGACGAGATCGGCGATATGGCCCATGCGATCCGCATCTTTCGCGAGAACGGCCTGGTGCGCCAGCAGCTGGAGAAAGAGCGCGATGCCCATTGGGAGACTCGCGCCCTGCTGGCGCGCATGACCCAGCGGCTGCAGGGCTGCGAATCTTTCGAGGATGTGCTGAACGTTGCCCAACTCTTTGCGCCGAACATTGCGCCGGGCGTCGCCGGACGACTCTATATTCTCGACCGGGATCCGTGGCAGATGCGCTGCGCCGCCGAGTGGCTTAACCCCCAGGGCGAGCCCGACCCGTTCCATCCGGATCAGTGCTGGGCGGTTCGCCGCGGCCAAAGCCATCCACCGGTAAACGGCGAGCCGGATATCACCTGCTATCACCTGCCGGATGCCTGCGCCAATCAGACGCTGTGCGTGCCGCTGATCGCCCAGGGCGAAGCAATCGGCCTGCTCTCTTTCCAGAACATCACCCCGGAAATGGCCCCTTCCCGCGCCTATCTGGAGCTGATGGCCGAAGCGCTGGGACTGGCGCTGGCGAACCAGCGCCTGCGCGACGCCCTGCTGGCGAAAGCCCTGTTCGATCCGCTCACCGGCCTGCGCAACCGCCACCATCTGGAAGACGCCCTGCATACCCAGATGAGCCAGGCGATGCGCAGCGGCAACCCGATGAGCTGTCTGATGATCGATATCGATCACTTCAAGCGGATTAACGACCGGCTGGGTCACGATGCGGGCGATCAGGTGCTGAAAAGCGTGGCGGCCATTATTCAACGCTGCGTAAGCGATAAGGGGATGGCGTTTCGCTACGGCGGCGAGGAGTTTCTGGCCCTGCTGCCCGACATGGATGAAGCCGCCGCTTTTGCCTGCGCCACCGCGATCCACACGGCGGTACGCAGCCTGACGCTGCACTATGAGCTAACGGAGATCGGCCCGGTGGATGTGTCGATTGGTATTGCCAGCTACCCGCAGCACGCCCAAAGCGACAACCTGCTGCGCGCCGCCGATGTGGCACTGTACCGGGCCAAAGAGCTGGGCCGCTCGCGGATTGTCAGCTTTGGGATGTTGGAGGCGGGGTAATCACTCGCCCGTGCCTGCCATCTGACATAACCAGATGCTATGCCCGCCGCAGGCCGGATCCTCAAACACCACGTCAATAACGTTGAAGCCATTATCTGCCAGCAGTTGCCGGTACTCTTCTGGCGCCAGGCTAGCGTGATACAGCGGCTCACCTTCAAACTCCCCCATTGCAACGCCATTGTGGGTGCCACTGGTAAACATCAGCACGCTACCGGGATGCGTATGTCGGGCGAATATCGGCAGCATCCGCCGCTGATCGTCCGGGGTCAGATGGAAAAAGCTGTCCCAGGCAATCAGTCCGTCGAAGGTTTCTTTTAACGCTAGCTGGCGCATATCTGCCTGCAGCCAACGCTGCTGCGGAAAATGCATCCGGGCACGTTCCAGCATCGCCGCAGCACCATCCACCCCGGTCAGCTGATAGCCCTGCTGAATGAGGTATTCCGCCATTGGACGGCCGTTACCGCAGCCGATATCCAGCACCGTGCCGCTGCTGCCGATAAGTCCGATGAATTTATCCAGCCAGGATTTTTCCATCAAATTACGAGAGCGCAGGCGCGCAAAGGCCTCAGCGTGGTTGTGATAAATGTTGAGGATGTTTTTGGCGGCGGGGTGGGTCATTTCGGATCGGGCTCACGCGTTTTAGGGGATACTTCTGAAAACAAAACGCCTGATACCTTTCATCAGACGTTTTATAAGCTATTACCTTTTACAGGTGCAAGTCAGTTCATCGCCACCAAAAGAGACAATGCCTGGGGACTTTTTTGTACAAGGCGGATCAGCAAAGCTGCCTGACGATTCGGTTTAGCCAGGCCTTGCTCCCAGTTCTGATAAGTCTTTGTTGCTGTTTGCAAATATCGCGCAAATAACGCCTGGGATAAGTTCAGTTCGCGACGAATCCCCTTGATCTCATCAGGTGTTAAATCTGATTCATTACGGAGCGTTACGGGGTGCGATCGAAGCGTCCGCTTACCTTCCTTGTGCTCCTGTAAGGCATCCATACCTTCCATTAATTCTGCAAAAATATCTCTGCTCATCATTCCCCCTTGATACGCTCTAAAGCGTGTCTCAAAGTCTGGCGCTGCTCTTTTGTTAAATCACTTGCCTGGTCTTTGCTTACCCTTTCCTCTGCGCTCATCGACAAACCGAATTTTTCTTAATCCGCCGGAGTCTCTAATAACATCTCCGGCAGTCGGGTTTGCGAGTAGCACGTTCTGAAATTCTCGGTAAGCCCCATCGGAAAGGTACTCGGCGCGATATCGTTCAAATGCGGGTAATTCAATAAAAATCGCTTCCATTGCGTCACCTCATCCTGTTCCCAGCTAATTATATACCCAAGTTGGGTATATTTGTACACAGATGCATAGACTGGGATGAATGATCTCCCTCCTTCCCTGGCATAAGGGTCTGAGCATAATTTTGGTTGGCAGGCCCAGATTTCACTCAGCCTGTCCCCTCAGGTATCATTGCCCTCCCACATTCCTTACTCATGCCGTTGCTGCCTTATGCGCCTTACTCACTTCTGTTATTTTCTGCTGATCCTTGCCGCCGCAGGCAGCGCTTTCCTGCCCTACCCTTTTGTCAGTTGGTGCCTGCTCGCCAGCGTGCTGACGCTGCTCATCTACGGGGCCGACAAAATGGCGGCCCGCAAAGCCTGGCGCAGAGTCCCGGAATCCACGCTGTTGGTTTTTGGCCTGCTGGGCGGGTGGCCCGGGGCGATAATCGGCCAGCAGCTGTTTCGCCATAAAACCCAAAAACAGCCGTTTAAGACCCGGTTTATGCTCAGCGTGATACTCAATGTCGTGATACTGCTGGCAGCCTGGCGATACGGCGTTTACTGAAGCGGGGAGTTGTCTTTCAGTGCTGACGTTCTATGATGGAATCACTGAACCGGAGGCTAAATGACTGAACCCCTTAATGATAATGAACTGACAGACATTTCCCAACGCCTGCAGGCACTCGCGCAGACCGGGCTAACCTACGCCAGAGATGTCTATGACCGGGAGCGGTACGAGAGCCTGATGCTTATCGCCGAGCGACTGTTATCTGCCCGCTTTGACCTGTCAGAAGATATGCTCAAAACCCTGCATAAAAACGAGACCGGCTACACCACCCCCAAAACCGACGTGCGCGCCATCATTCTTCAGGAAGGTAAGCTCCTGCTGGTTCGTGAGAGCGATGACGGGGGATGGAGCCTGCCCGGTGGCTGGGCCGATGTCGGTGACAGCCCGTCCGTGGCGATTATCCGCGAGGTACAGGAAGAAACGGGGCTTGAGGTTAACGTCAGCAGACTGCTTGGAGTCTGGGACCGGAATCTGCACGGGCATCCCCCTTATCCCTGGCATGTCTATAAGATGATTTTTTTGTGTGAGGTGACGGGCGGCGAGCTCGCCATCAGCCACGAATCGCTGGAAATCGGTTATTTCGATCCTGACTACCTGCCCGAACTGTCCCTGACCCGGATTATGCCCGAGGAGATCCACGCCAGTATCCGTACCGCACGCGAAGGCGGCCCAACATATTGTGACTAAACGCATTCCCGAGGAAATGTCGCCAGCCGCATTTGTCAGGGTGCGGCCATCTTCACACAATCTTCTTCAGCTCGATCTCTTCCTGGATCCGCTCGCTGTACGCCTGATGGGTGCGGATCGCTTCGTCGACGCCCGCGTTGTAGATAGCAATCCCCAGCGTTTCGATCACGTAGTCGGTGAAGAACTCCGCATCGAACTGCTCCAGTTCTAAATCAAAGTGCTCTTCGCAGTAGGACACCAGCTTGCTTCTGATTGCCTCCCGCTCGTTTACATCCAGTTTGATATCCGCCATCACGCATCCTTAGTTGATTGTCATCAGCGCGGTATTGCCAGGTACATTTTAATCAGCATTGTTCCCGGCATGCCACAGGCAATTCCAGCGACCACAGGCATTATCGCAGACGAGCTGATTAACATAGCGGCGGGAGAAGGCATCCAGTTCAATCGGCGGCGAGTAGAAGTAACCCTGGCACACCGTCACGTCATGATCCTGCAGCCATTGTTTATGCGCTTCATTCTCAATGCCTTCAGCAATAATGGGGCGCGATGTTTTATGGCATTCAGTGATGATGGCTTCTGCTTCAGGGAAATTACTGTCGTTCATCAGGCTGTAATCCAACTTAATCACATCGGCACAAAACTCTGCCTCTCTGGCGAAGAAGTCCTGCAGGCTTTTAATATCATCCCTGGCGACGACAACCCCCAGGCGCTGTAGCCGGTTGATATTCGCCAGCCCCTGCTCGGTTAACTCTATTGTTGTTTCAGTGACTTCGATAATGATTTTGCCCACCGGATAATTCAGGCGCGAAATGATCGCACTGATTTCTGTCACGATTGCGGCATTGTTAAGCTCAACGGGAGAGAAATTAAAACTCATGTAAAACGTGGGACGCAGGTGCAGGTTATTGTCCAGCGCATACTGCAAGCCACGTTCAAGGACAAAGACCCCCACCTTACAGATATCGCCATTTTGCTCCATCAGTTCGATAAACTGATTGGGAAACAGCGTCTTCCCGCTCACCCGGCCACGCACCAGCGCTTCTGCACCTACACAATGAGTGTGATGAACGTCCATAAACGGCTGCAGGAGGATATAGAGCACTTCCTCCGCGGCATTTTCACTGACTTTCTTCAACAATGTTTTTACGTCATCCGGGACTGTTATCATTTATTTTACCTGCAGGGTTTTAAACGCCGTCTCTTATTTGAAAAAGGAAAATAAGAAAATCAGGGATCACTAATTAAGGAGGCGTGCCCATTACCACGTTTTTTCCGGAGCGTTTGGCTGCATAAAGGAGGTCATCGGCCCGTTTTAAAATATCACTCATGCCGTCGCCCTCTTTCCATGCGGCCATCCCGCCACTGAATGACACATTTAATTCCATTTCGCGCCAGTTCCGCTGATGCACGGTATCCCGCCACGTTTCCATTAACTCGTAGTAACTGTCATAGTCGACGCCCGGGAATATCACGACCAGCTCTTCGCCGCCAAACCGGTAGAGTTTATAATCCGGCTCCATGATGGCCTTCCCGGTCTTACTGGTATACTTCAGCACCCTATCCCCGACGCTGTGCCCGAAGGTATCATTAATACTTTTAAAATTATCGAGATCGATGATAGCGAAATAGAAGGGCGTATTATTATTGATAAGCGCCTCCATTTCCTCATCCAGCTTGCGGCGGGTGCCAATACCTGTCAGCGGGTCTTCGCAAGAGATACGCTTAACTTCATTCAGCTCTTCATGGCTGTGTTTCAGCTCATCACGGCTATTTTTAATACTGTAATAGATTCGTTCGAGGCTGCTCTGGCCGTCCTCGCACGCAATCCCGTTCACGCTTATATACAGACGATTGATAATTTCTCGAATATAGATACGGCACAGGCAGATTGCGATGGCATAAATCACCAGGCTCACGAGTATGACCCAGCCCAGCATATTTTGTGCTTTCGTAGCAAACATGGCGTGGCTGGCTTTATCGACAACTGTAAATGCCACCCAATCCGGATTATTGTAGATGCGGTAAAAAACAAAACTTTCCGTTTGAGGATCGTAAAAATTCCCTTGCTGCTCAATAGCACGTTCTATCCAGGAGGTGGGTACTTTTTTATTAAACAGATCCCTGGCCACCTGGCTCATCACGATATCGCCCTCTCGCGATACCACCAGGAAGCGTCCATTATTAGGGACAACTACATCCTGTAAGATTGTTGACATGGACTCCAGATTTAAATCAAAGGCAATATTGCCAAATTTATGCAGATCGTCATCATACAGATTCATGCTTACCGTAATGATGGTCTTGGTTTTATTATCAGAGTTCCACTGGGTCTGATAGGCGGTGGAATATTCAATGTCAGTTTTATACAGCGCGTCTTTATACCACTCACGCTCATGAAGAATGAAATCCGTCAGATCCATTTCAGGGTAAACTTTCACATTGCCGTTGGCATCAGCAAGCAGGGCATTATCAAAGAATTTGAATGAATTCACCATCGACGCGACGGTGGCATTCAGAAAACTCACCTGGGGCGCAATATAATCGTCCAGATCTTTCGGCGTAATACGGCTGGCAACAATCTCGAAAATAAGGCCTATCTCTTCCAGCGGCCTGCTGACGCTTTCGAGTGCGGTATTATGAGTAAAACGCATTAAGTTATTGTTAAACGCGGTCTCTGCGTCGTGACGAATATATTGATATGACCAAATCGACACCAATAAGAATGGGAAGATCATGATCAGGAAAAACACCACCATTATGCCCTGGGTTTTAAATTTATTTTTTACAAGCGCTTCCATGTAACAACGTCTCCCCTCTCTTCTTTCTCTTCCTGGCGTGCCAGGCGGTGCTATCCAAAAGAGTCAGGCGACCATGAGGGGGCATTTCTTAAATTGTTTGAGAATCTTTACAAAACCGGATCCGGCGCCAGGTGATGCTTGCGATACTGCAACGGGGTCTGCCCGATCAGCTTTTTAAAACAAGTAATAAAGTAGGTCATCTCGCTAAAACCGACCTTTTCCGCAATCGCCTGAATGCTTAACGGCGTCATCCGTAATAAATCACAGCTTTTCTTGATGCGGCGGGTGAGCAGGTATTCGTGGATGCTGCCACCGGTTTGCTGACGAAAGATACGTGATGTATAGCTGCGCGACAGGCCAATCGCGCTGGCCAGCTCATCGAGGGAAAACTTCTCCTGATAATGACTTTCGACCCACTGCATGATCTGCGCCGCCACGGTGTGCTGCTGCGAAAGCGCTGCCTGCGGCTGGTCAGGAAGAAAGGCCATAATCTGCATCACCAGAAACGCCACTTCGCGGGCGTCTGTCTGGCTGCCCTCCCGTTCACAAAACTGATCGAGGATGCAGGCCATCACCTCCGCGCGTTCGCTGAGATCGTAAACCTGGGCGGGAACGTTACTGGCGGCCAGCGCCGCAAACTGCGCCTGCTGGCGCGGAAAATCCCGCAGAGCGGCCGTCACCGACGATTGCTCGATATGCATGGTGGTCCGGTAGTACTGATTACGTGCACTGGCATCGACATGCACTTTATGCAGCCGGAAAGGAGGAAAGATAAACAGCCGTCCGGGACGGGCGGTGTAGTGGCGATTATCGACCACCACTATGCCATAGCCCTCTGAAACATAAAGAAATTCAACGCACTGGTGCCAGTGGTAATACAGGGCACTGGAGCCTCGGGGGCGGTATAGCGCGATAACGTCATCATTCAGCGCAATGCGCTCCATCTGCTGTCGTGGATGCATGTTTCCCTCAGGGCAATAGATTTAAGTTTTTACGCCATCATTTATAAAATATTGCCCTCTACGGGATTTTATCCACCATTATTTAAATAACGGCTAGTTTTTGTGAGATGGCTCACTCGGAGATTATCAACGGGCGCACTAGTCTTCACCCATCGTGTGCTTTTACACGTAATGAAGCTATATATGAGTAATCAGGAGAAATAATGATGACTCTGTCCTCGCCCGTTCGTACCGCTCAAATAAAAATGAGCGTGTTTATTTTTCTCTACTTTTTTACCTGGTCATCAAGCTTTGGTTTATATGCTTTATGGCTCAGTCAGAAAGTCGGATTAGACAGCATAACGATTGGCAGCGTGTTTGCGATCAACGGCTTATTTGCGGTGATTTTAAAACCGGTCTACGGCTACATCATGGATAAAATAGGCATGAGCAAATGGCTGCTCTATTTTGTCTGCGC
The DNA here is from genome assembly GCF_051656365.1 of Silvania sp. Classification (NCBI taxonomy): domain Bacteria; kingdom Pseudomonadati; phylum Pseudomonadota; class Gammaproteobacteria; order Enterobacterales; family Enterobacteriaceae; genus Silvania; species Silvania sp. The sequence goes on from NZ_JBOGBT010000040.1 coordinate 38,551, forward strand.
CACTTCGGCGCTGATGGCACCGTTTTTTGTCACGGTTTATCAGCCTCTGCTGTTAACCCACACTACAATTGGCATCGTGGTCGGCGCGTTCTGGCTGAGCCTCGGCTGGTATGCCGGCGTCGCGGCGGCGGAATCCTATGCCGATCGCTTTAGCCGGCTGTATAACCTGGAGTTTGGCCGGATCCGCATGTGGGGATCTCTCGGCTGGGCGTTGGCCGCCTCGGTGTCGGGAGTGCTGTTTAACATCACCCCGCTGGCTAACTTTCTGCTCAGCAGCGGGACCTCGGTACTGATGCTGCTGGTGTTGATGAGCCTGAAAATTGGCGACGAGCAGTTGCGCCATAACAACGTCATTGCCGACAGCCGCATTGTCTTTGCCGACGTGATTGCGTTGCTGAAAACGCAGAAGTTCTGGATGTTCAGCCTGTATGTAGCCGGTGTGGCGTGGATGATGTTTGTCGCCGAGCAGCAGTTCCCCCGCTACTTCGTCTCCTTTTTCGAGACCAAACAGCAGGGCAACGCGTGGTACGGCTATCTGGGTACCCTGCAGGCGGGCATTGAGTTTCTGATGATGATGTTTATCCCGGCGGTGGTGAATCACTTCGGGGCCAAAAAAGGCCTGCTGTTGTGTGGCCTGGTGGTGGGGATACGCCTGATCGCTTCGGGGCTGACCTCGGACCCGCTGATCATCTCAATTATCAAGCCGCTGTACGGCGTTGAGATCGCGCTGCTGCTGATTTCGGTTTTCAAATACATCGCCGAGCATTTCCATAAAAAAGTGAATGCCACCATGTACCTGCTGGGTTATCAGGCGATGGTTTACGTCGGCTCCGTGGTGGTGGCGCCGCCTGCAGGTTATCTGTACGAGAAAATTGGCTTCGAACAGACCTACCTGATAATGGGCGGCTGCGCCCTGCTGTTTACCCTTATCTCCGCTTTCTCCCTCTCACCGTGTCGGTCTGTACGCGGCGCGACCGGCAGCTTTTCCCCGGAACTGAAACCCTCACCGGTCGAACCGGTAAAACACTAATTTAAGGACACTTTATGACCCGTTCATTAGTCACTGCCCATGCCGTGACCGAGTCACTGCGCCCCATTGAACTGCACCAGGTCGATCGCCTGCTGCTGCGCCGCAAGGTGGATAAGGCGATAGAACGCATCACCCGCAGGCTGGATAAGACAATCGTTGCGATGGGCGATCGCTTCCCGAATGAAGCCTGCGAAGGCGGCAAATGGACGCCGTCCGAAAATACTCAGTGGACCACCAGCTTCTGGACCGGGCAGCTGTGGCTGGCCTGGGAGCTCACCGGTGATGACAAATACCGTCAGGCGGCGGAGCGCTATCTGCCCTCTTTTGCCGAGCGACTGGTGCAGCGCGTTGAAACGGCGACCCACGATCTGGGCTTTCTCTATTCGCTCTCCTGCGTTAACGCCTGGCGTTTAACGGGCAATGAACGCGCCCGCCAGACCGCGCTGCAGGCGGCCGACATCCTGATGGAGCGCTATCACCCGGTGGCCGGCATTATTCAGGCGTGGGGAGACTTAAGCGACCCGGCGCAGCAGGGGCGGATGATCATTGATTGCAATATGAATCTGCCACTTCTGTACTGGGCCAGCCAGCAGACCGGGGATGCCCGCTATGCTCAGGCCGCAGCGGCGCATGCGCAGCAGGCGGCAAAGTATATCGTGCGTCCGGATGCCTCGACCTTTCACACCTTCTACATGGACGTGGTGACCGGCGAGCCGCGCTTTGGCGATACGCATCAGGGGTTCAGCGATACGTCGTGCTGGTCGCGCGGCCAGGCGTGGGCCATCTATGGCTTTGTGCTCAGCTATCTCTACACCGGAGATAAACAGCTGGTCGAACTGACCCGCAGCCTGAGCCACTATTTTATCAATCGCCTGCCGGAAGATGACGTGTGCCACTGGGATTTAGCCCTGCTGGGCACCGACGCGGTACGCGACAGCTCGGCAGCCGCCATCGCCGCCTGCGGCCTGTTCGAGCTGGTCAACGTACTGCCTGCACTGGATGAGCATCGTGCCCATTACGAGGAGATGGCGCTGCGGATGGTGCAGTCGCTGACGGACCATTATCTGGCGGGAGACGATGACGCGTGCGAAGGATTGCTGAAGCATTCGGTTTATCACCTGCCCGCGGGCATTGGGGTGGATGAGTGCTGCAGTTGGGGGGATTACTTCTACCTTGAAGCACTGACGCGGGTACGCCAGGTGTGGGAGCGCTACTGGTAAGGAGGTAATGCGCCAGATGCGGGAGCGTCTGGCGCGTTTAACAGGCAATGACGTAAATAGAAAATGCTTAATACCAAATGAAAACTGAAAATTTGTAATGGCTTATGCAGAAACTATGTTACAGGAATGAATTAACTCTTCCTGTAAAGGTTACCGGCATAATCTATATACTTACCTCACATCTAACCCAAAAATAAGCAACCTGATAAAAACTTCCCCTGTAAGTAAGGGTGCTATAGCCTTTAAATTACCAATGGTGATCTAATAATATTTATTCAGACTATGACATCATCAATCATATAACTCTCATTTATAAACACGCCCTCTGACATCCATTTATTGCCAATCAGCCATTAATCATTATACTGTCTCAATGGTATCTTATAGGGAGATGAGAAAATGGCTATTCCGGGTAATTTGTGGATCTATGATGACGGTGGCGCACTGATTAAAGGCGGCTGCGATATTTCAGGAAGAGAAAACAGCATAGAATTTAAAGGATTTCACCATAACCTATCTATCCCGACTGATAGCCTCACAGGTAAACCAACAGGCCCGCGTCAGCACTCACCGATGATCATTGTCAAAGAGTTCGATTACTCAAGCCCCTATCTGTACAAAGCTGTTTCAACCGGTCAGAATCTGAAATCTGCCGAGATTAAATGGTACAAAATAAACGACGGCGGTCAGGAGGTAGAGTATTTCAATATGCTGCTTGAAGGCGTTCGAATTGTCTCTATATCCCCCACCATGGCAGCGCCTGAGGATAAAAACAATAACCATCTGGAGACGGTTGAATTGCGCTATGAGAAAATCACCTGGAAGCATTGTGATGGAAATATAATATTTAAAGATGCATGGAACGAGCGCCAGACTGCATAGGTGAGTCAATGGACACTATTGAAGAAATTAATGGAACTTATTTCTATCACGGACAATATCAATTATCTCCGGGTGAATTATTTGACGTGATTTTTCTCGAACAATTTTGTGATGAGCTGGGGCTCGGAATTGAATCCGGTGCTGCGATTCTCGCAGGGCAACCCTGGCTAAATACCAGAACGAAACCGGGTGAAGCCCTCAAGGGCACAAGTGTTATTTCCAAATACGGAAGAATGCTATTACGAGATGCACGCGTGCCTTTCGGTATTAGAGTTCTGACCCCTGTTGGCATGAGAATGCAAAAGACCACCAAACTCGCTGCTGTCATTGCCCGTTACGTTCCCTGGTTGGGATGGATAGGTCTGGTAAACTCCATTTATCAAATTTCCAGGAAAACTCAGGCAAAATATAATCTGATTGCCCGTCCCAACGACCGGATACCGTGGACATACTTCTGATGAGTACCCTTCATGACAAGGTATTAGCGCTCTTCCGGGAAGAAATCCCCGGCTACCTTAGCGGAAATGGGGAAGAGGTCCCTCTGGAACTCGATTCAGATCTATTCGATGCACCTGGTGACGATCTGCATGATGCCCTGAACGCGTTTGAGCAAACCTTTAATGTAGACCTGTCGGTTGTCAGGTGGTCTTGTTATTTTCCGTGGCAAAATACCCCTTTGCTGACACGTTGGTTTAAAGCAAAGCGGGAAGATATAGACGCTAAACGCCTACCTTTAACCGTCAGGATGTTTGCTGAATCAGCCGCCGCTGGGAGATGGCTTTTTAACTGATACTGTTTATCCAGGCCCCGGTCATCCCCCCTTCACCATCATTCATTAATCAGTCCTGCTCATCACCGCATTCAGGTTTTAAGAATAATCCCACCCACTTCGCCGACTATGCTTAACGTTTAAAAAAACAGACAGCATCGTTGCACCCCTTCTCGTTCTTTTCCCCTTTTGAATACCGGAGGCCTGGTATGAGCAACCAAGGCGAACATCCTGAAGACCATCGGGGTGATTTCAGTCTGACCCGTCGGACCCTACTCAAAGTGAGTGCGGCCACGGCAGCAACGGTTGCGGTTTATCCGCATTCAGCGCTGGCCGAAGGCGAACCCGCCGTCACGCCTCCGCCGGAAATCCTACCGTTGACCCTGCGCGTAAACGGCAAAAGCCAGCAGCTGGAGGTGGATACCCGTACCACGCTGCTGGATGCACTGCGTGAAAATTTGCATCTGACCGGCACGAAAAAAGGCTGCGACCACGGGCAGTGCGGGGCCTGTACCGTGCTGGTGAATGGCCGCAGGATCAACGCCTGCCTGACGCTGGCGGTAATGCATCAGGATGCCGACATCACCACCATCGAAGGGCTGGGTTCACCTGACAATCTCCATCCGATGCAGGCGGCGTTTATCAAACATGATGGTTTCCAGTGCGGCTACTGTACCTCAGGACAGATCTGCTCTTCGATGGCGGTACTGCAAGAGATCAAGGAGGGCATTCCCAGCCACGTCACGCTCGATCTGGTTTCCCCTCCGGACATGACCGCGGACGAGATCCGCGAGCGCATGAGCGGCAATATCTGCCGCTGTGGCGCATACGCCAATATTCTTGCCGCCATTGAAGACGCCGCCGGGGGGCTAAAATCATGAAAGCCTTTACCTATGAGCGCGTAAAAACCCCGGCCGAGGCCGCCGCCAGCGCCCGGCGCACGCGCGGGGCCAAATTTATCGCCGGGGGCACCAATCTGCTCGACCTGATGAAGCTGGAGATTGAGACCCCGACCCACCTGATCGACGTCAACGGACTGGGCCTGGATAATATTGCCGCCACTGATGGGGGCGGTTTGCGTATCGGGGCGCTGGTGCGTAACACCGATCTGGCGGCTGACGATCGCGTCCGGCGTGACTACGCCGTACTGTCCCGCGCGCTGCTTGCCGGGGCGTCCGGTCAGCTGCGCAACCAGGCCACCACGGCGGGTAATCTTCTGCAGCGTACGCGCTGCCCCTATTTTTACGACACCAACCAGCCCTGCAATAAACGCCTGCCCGGCAGCGGCTGCGCGGCGCTGGAAGGCTTTAGCCGTCAGCATGCGGTCGTTGGGGTGAGCGAAGCCTGCATTGCCACCCATCCGAGCGACATGGCCGTCGCCATGCGGCTGCTGGATGCAGTGGTAGAAACCATCACCCCGGACGGAAAAGAACGCACCCTCCCGGTGGCGGACTTTTATCGCGCCCCGGGGAAAACGCCCCATCTCGAAACCACGCTCACACCGGGCGAACTTATCGTCGCCGTCACCCTGCCGCCACCCGCGGGCGGGAAACATATTTACCGCAAGGTGCGCGATCGCGCCTCCTACGCCTTTGCCCTGGTATCGGTCGCCGCGATTGTCCAGCCGGACGGTAGCGGACGGGTGGCGCTCGGCGGCGTGGCGCATAAGCCGTGGCGAATGACTGAAGCCGATGCACAGCTCCCGCATGGCGCGCAGGCGGTGTATGACGCGCTGTTCGCCAGCGCACACCCGACGCCTGCAAACGCCTTCAAATTAACCCTGGCGAAGCGAACGCTTGCCTCCGTGCTGACAGAAGCGAGGGCTCAGGCATGAAATTTGATAAACCGGCAGGGGAAAACCCCATTGACCAGCTAAAGGTGGTCAGCCAGCCGCACGATCGTATTGACGGTCCGCAAAAAACCACCGGCACGGCGCACTACGCCTACGAGTGGCATGAACAGGCACCCAATGCCGCCTATGGCTATGTCGTCGGTTCGGCAATCGCCAAAGGGCGGATCGCCGCCATCGAAACAGATGCCGCGAAAAACGCGCCGGGTGTATTAACGGTGATCACCGCCAGCAACGTGGGCGCGCTCGGTAAAGGGGATAAAAACACCGCCACGCTGCTGGGCGGCCCAACCATCGAACATTACCATCAGGCCGTGGCGCTGGTGGTTGCCGAGACGTTCGAGCAGGCCCGCGCGGCGGCGTCGCTGGTGCAGGTGACCTATCGCCGCGACACTGGCGCTTACTCACTCTCCGATGCAAAACCGACCGTCAAGGCGCCGCCAGAGGACACGCCCGACAAAAACACCGGGGATTTTGAGGCCGCGTTTTCGGCGGCATCGGTGACGCTAGATGCTACCTATACCACGCCCGATCAAAGCCATATGGCGATGGAACCGCATGCGTCGATGGCCGTCTGGGAAGGTGATAAGGTGACCGTCTGGACCTCGAACCAGATGATCGACTGGTGTCGCTCCGATCTGGCTAAAACCCTGAAGATCGCCCCGGAGAACGTTCGCATTCTGTCGCCCTACATCGGCGGCGGGTTTGGCGGCAAGCTGTTCCTGCGCAGCGACGCTCTGCTGGCGGCGCTGGCGGCCCGCGCGGTCAAGCGCCCGGTGAAAGTGATGCTCCCGCGACCGGCTATCCCCAATAACACCACCCACCGTCCAGCCACCATTCAGCATATCCGCATCGGGACCGACGCGGCGGGGAAAATTACCGCCATCTCCCACGATAGCTGGTCCGGTAATCTGCCTGGCGGCACGCCGGAGACGGCAGTACAACAGACCGAACTGCTTTACGCCGGAGCCAATCGCCATACCGGTCTGCGGCTGGCAACACTCGATCTCCCCGAGGGCAACGCCATGCGCGCCCCCGGTGAAGCGCCGGGCCTGATGGCGCTTGAGATCGCCATTGATGAGCTGGCGGAAAAAGCGGGTATCGATCCGGTTGAGTTTCGCATCCTCAACGATACCCAGGTGGATCCCGCCAACCCGGAGCGTTTTTTCTCCCGCCGTCAGCTTGTTGAGTGTCTGCGAACGGGAGCAGAACAGTTTGGCTGGAAGGATCGTAATCCCACGCCCGGCCAGGTGCAGGATGGGCGCTGGCGAGTGGGGATCGGCGTAGCGGCCGGTTTTCGCAACAACCTGTTAGAAAAATCCGCCGCGCGGGTGCATCTGGATGCCGACGGCAAAGTGACGGTGGAGACGGACATGACCGACATCGGCACCGGGAGCTACACCATCCTCGCCCAGACGGCGGCTGAAATGATGGGCGTACCGCTGGAAAAAGTGGCAGTACATCTGGGGGATTCCAGCTTCCCGGTGTCGGCCGGTTCCGGCGGGCAATGGGGCGCAAACACCTCCACCGCCGGGGTGTACGCCGCCTGCGTCAAGCTGCGTGAAGCGGTTGCCGCGAAGCTGGGTTTTGATCCGAACCAGGCGCAATTCAGTGACGGGAAGATAATCAGCGGTTCACGCAGCGCGAACATTGCCGAGGCTGCCGCCAGCGGCCCGCTGACCGCCGAAGACAGTATCGAGTTTGGCGATCTGGCGAAGCAGTATCAGCAGTCGACGTTTGCCGGACATTTTGTCGAGGTGGGCGTGGACAGCGCGACCGGGGAGGTGCGGGTACGCCGGATGCTGGCGGTGTGCGCCGCCGGGCGCATTTTGAATCCAAAAACCGCCCGCAGCCAGGTGATTGGGGCGATGACCATGGGGCTGGGCGCCGCGCTGATGGAAGAGCTGGCCGTCGATACCCGGCTGGGCTATTTCGTTAATCACGATATGGCAGGGTATGAAGTCCCGGTTCATGCCGACGTTCCCGAGCAGAAGGTGATTTTCCTCGAGGATACCGACCCCATCTCCTCCCCGATGAAAGCCAAAGGGGTGGGTGAACTCGGCTTATGCGGGGTGGGTGCCGCCATCGCCAATGCAGTCTATAACGCAACGGGGGTGAGAGTCCGGGACTATCCCATTACCCTGGATAAGCTACTCAGCGCCCTGCCGGACGTGGTGTAAGGAGGAACGATGCCCCACTCTCTTACTGGCCTGGCGGACGAGCGCCTGTGTACCCCGCAACCGGCGTTTCTGACGGACGACAGCAGCGAAATACTGCGCTTCGCGGTCGAGGCGTTGATGTCCGGCAAAGACGCTGCGCTGGTGACGCTGGTTGCCATTCGCGGCGGCGCGGCGCGATCGCTGGGTGCGCAGATGGTGGTGCGCGACGACGGTCAGTATTGCGGCTTCGTCTCCGGGGGCTGCGTTGAAGCGGCAGCGGCGTTTGAAGCGCTGGAGGCGATCGCCTCCGGGCGGGATCGCGAGGTGCGATACGGGCAGGGATCGCCGTGGTTCGACATTGTCCTTCCCTGCGGGGGCGGGATTACGCTGACCATTCATAAGCTGCGCTCGGCGCAGCCGCTGCTGGCGGTCCTTAATCGTCTGGAGCAGCGCCAGCCGGCTGGCCTGCGCTACGTCCCGCGTACGCAACGGCTCTCCTGTCTGCCTGCGTTAACCCGCACCGGCTGGCATGACGGCGGGATCGAGATTGGCTATCACCCGGGCGTGCAGCTGATGATCCACGGACGATCGCTTGAAGCCCAGGCCACGGCTGAGCTGGCTGCAGCGGCAGGCTATGACATTGTGGCCCCCGACCCTTTTTCTGCGCACAGCGCTGTCGCGATTGATGCGGACACGGCGGTGATCCTGCTGTGGCACGATCTGGATCGCGAGCTGCCCGTTCTGCAGGCCGTGCGCGACGCTCGTCCGTTTTACATCGGGGCGCTGGGCAGCCAGCGGACGCATGGCCTGCGCAGGCAAAAACTGCGCGATCTCGGCTGGCATGAGGAAGAGATAGACCGCATCAGAGCGCCAATCGGCATCTTCCCTAAAGCCCGGGATGCGCGCAGCCTGGCGCTGTCGATTCTGGCGGATGTGGCGGCGGCACGGCTGCGTCAGGGAGAGGGATAATGGCCTCGCCGGTGGTGATTATTCTTGCTGCCGGACGCGGAGAACGGTTTCTTGCGTCCGGCGGCATGAGCCATAAACTTGATGCGCTGCTGGGCAATAAGTCCATCGTCGCCCACGTTATTCAGGCGGTAACCGACGCCGGACTGACGTGGCATCTCGTGCGACCAGCAGGGGGAACCGCCGGAATGGGAACCTCCATTGCCCTTGGCGTGAGCGCCACGGAGCAGGCGTCAGGATGGCTGATTCTGCCCGCCGATCTGCCTTTTGTGCAGCCGACATCATTGCAGCAGGTTGCTGCAAAGTTGCAGGACAACGCGATTGTAGTTCCCCACTACCATCAGCAACACGGCCATCCGGTGGGATTTCGCCGCGACTGTCTGCCTGAGCTGCTGTCGCTTAACGGGGATAGCGGCGCAAAAGCCCTGGTGCAGCACGCACGTCAGCACAATCGCGTGTACGATCTTATGCTCAACGATGAGGGCATCCTGTATGACATTGATACCCTGAGCGATCTCCACGCGGCACAACGACGAAAGAAAAGGACGAATAATCCCTGATTGCCATCTGAATCTGCCGCTCAAGCACGGTCGGGATTTTTGCAGTATTCCGCGCGTTAAATGCGCTGCTACATAAACAGAAAATACCCGCCAGCAAGAATTAACCATGGGCCAAAAGCGATCGGCTGATTCAGCGCCTTGCGGTGAAACAGGCGCAGCCCTGTCGCCCCGAGCAGCCCACCACAGGCGGCCATCGTCACCAGCTGCGGCAGGATCGCCCAACCGAACCAGGCACCAAATGCTGCCAGCAGCTTAGCATCGCCGCCCCCCAGCGCCTCTTTTCCCGTCAGCAATTTAAACGTCGCTGCCAGCAGCGTAAATGACAGATAGCCCGTGGCGGCGCCCATCACTGCATCCGGTAATGCGACATAGACGTTGCCGATATTCACCCCCAGACCAATCCAGATTAACGGTAGCGTCAGGACATCAGGTAATAACAGGGTCTGGGCATCGATCACCGCGAGCGTCAACAGCAGACACAGAAACACTAAACCTGCTGCGAGCGTGAGGCCCGGCGGCCAGATCGTGGCGGCGATAACAAAGAGTAAACCGCAGGCCAGCTCCACCAGCGGGTACTGCAGCGGGATCGGCTGCTGGCAGCAGCGGCTGTTTCCCCGCAGCCAGCACCAGCTGAGTACCGGTACAAGATCGCGGCGCAGCAGAGGCTGCTGGCATGATGCGCATGCCGAGCGCGGCCAACATAAATTGTAGGTGATCCGCGCGGGCGGCGGCCTGTTCAGGGTCTGATATGCCTCGTCCTGCCATTGGGCGATCAGGATCTGTGGCAAACGATAAATAACGACATTGAGAAAGCTGCCGATCAGTAACCCCAACGTGCCTAGCATGACTATCCAGAGCGTGGGAACGTTATACGCGATATCGGTTAAGGACATGATGCTCACCAGTCCGACAGCGCAGTCACGCGAAAAGTCTGTCCCTCAAAGGAAAAAATAGCGCTGTCGGGCTCAATGGTGACCAGCGAAATCCCGCCACCAATAGCGGCACCTTCCGCGTAGTCATTGCCGTTGAGATTAATGACGCTTTTTCCCGGTTCACTCGAGTAAATATGTGCTTCGTATTTGACGCCAGGCATGCGGCGGCGCACCTCGTCGGGAAGCTGTTGCGGATCAGGATACGCGTCATCCGGGACGCCAGGGGCGGCCTCGGGCTCATCCACGGCAATACTCTCTTCCTCCTCGACGGGTAATGGCTGCACGCTAAACGACAGCTGCGGGCGGAGATTGCGCCACGGCTGTTGGGTCGAGTGCGGAACGTCCACCTTTTTAACGATCGGGGCGTTATGCAGGCTATGCCAGCCATAGCAGACGGCGGCACCTGCCATCGTCGCCATAACTAATGCGCTGCCGCCGCTCAACGCCAGCAGCATTCTGGCTGAGAGTCGTGAGCGTGGCCTTAAGGGAAGTGACAGAGAGAGACTCATTGTTTTACCTGCTGGCTTTCGTGGGTGGCTGGATATTCCCGGGCAGGAATGATGCCATCCAGGGTCGGGAGATTCTGGTCAGGCTGATTACTCAGACGCATCAGCGTTTGTTCACCGGCGATGCCATCGGTCGGTAGGTGCTGCTGGGCCTGAAACGCCGCAATAGCCCCCTGCACCTTCGCCGCCTTTTCCGGCACCGGCATTTTTAACGCCGAGCTCAGGCGCTGGGCTATCCACTGTATGTCCTGCGATGGGCTGCGAGAGGTGATGCGTAACGCGCCGCTGTCAGGCAGGCGCCAGATCAAGGTGGCATCTTTTTGCAGGCGCGGCGTCAGCCAGTCGAGCGAGACTTCCCACTCCTGATGAGCAAAAAACAGTGACGCCTTGCCGTTCGCCACATGGCTGAGTACCGCAAACCAACTCCCGGCAGTTTTGTCCTTTAACTGCACGACGGCAGGATAATTAAGGGCAACAATCTGGTTGAGATCGCCAAATGAGCGATAGCATTTCAACCCGGCGGATAAGACCGCCTCGCAGAGCGGCGCTTCCCCGGCGTTCTCATAGCCCCAGACGCTCAGCAGCAGCGAGAAGGCATCCTGCTGGTTACGCGCATTGTTCACCGCAGCGTCAAACTGCTGCTGCAGGCGTTTGTCGGGCGCAATCCAGACCGGGATGTTGACGGTTTTTATTTCCGGCTGCGGTAGCCATCCCCACTGCTGCCAGCCAAAGCCACCGCCGATAGCCAGCATGACGCAGGCCAGGGCAAAGATGATGATGGCCGACAATCCGCCGGTATCGACTCGCCCACACACTTTATGTGCAGCCATCCCTGCATGGGAGGCGCTGATCTTCCAGCGCCGATCCCGCGCGGCCTCCACCAGCATAGATTCACAAAGCTGGTTGACGATCCGCGGGATCCCGCGACTGACCCGGGCGATCACCTCAATGGCCTTGCGGCTAAAGAGGGGATGCAGGCAGCCTGCCTGTTGCAGCCTGAAACGCACCGCCGCGTCAATGTCCTCGGCAGATAAGGGATTAAGAAAATAGCCTGCGGTGATGCGCTGCCTGAGCTGGAGAAGACCCGGAGCACGCAGTCTGTCTTCGAGCTCGGGTTGGCCCAGCAGGATAATCGATAGCAGTTTCCGCTTATCCGTTTCGATATTGGTCAATGCGCACAGGGCCTCAAGCTGAGAGACCGTCAGATGCTGTGCTTCATCAATAAGCAGCACCGCCTGTTTCTGCTCGCAGGCTGTCTGGCGTAAAAAGGGCTCCAGCAGCGTATTATCCGGCAGATGAAAGGCCCGACATACCTGCTCCAGCAACGAGGGATGGTCGGTTAAAGGGGCAATCATATACGCCGTTTCTGTCTCTACGCCCGCATGCAGGCAGATATGACGGCCAAGGGTTGTTTTACCGGTGCCCGGCGCTCCCACCAGCGTCATCACGCCACCTGAGGCAATCGTCCGGTGCATCTGCTGTAAGGCTTCACGATGCACCGGACTCAGATACAGGTAGTGGGGATCGGGCGAAAGCGTAAACGGAGCGGCGTTAAGGGCGAAAAAGTCTTGATACATAGTCAGTGTTCCTGTTGCTGGCGATTACCAACGCCCGGAGGTGTCGAGTGTGAACGTGCCGTTTGCCTGCTGGCGGGCGCTTTGGGTCAGCAGCAGCATGAGTGCCGGCGGGAAATCAGCGCCGGGTGCGACCTCACTTTTCCCGCGGTATTCCCGGCTTCCTGACAGCGTGAACTGCCCCGTGCTGCTGACCTGCTCTGAGCGCTGGGTGAAATCTGTCCGCCACTGCCGGTTGCGACAGCCGAGCCGCAGCCGGGTATCACCGGTGGTTAACGCCCCGGCGATACTCACCACCCGACCTGCCTTCCAGTAGAGATCACCCTGAGCGGCGATACACCCCTCAGGCGTAAAACGCAGCTGCGCCAGTCGGGCGTCGATATCACCGCTCAGCTCGGCTGTAAGGCCCAGCGGCTCGGGCAACACCCTGGCCGGGAGATGCAGTCGGGCGTGACGAATATTCCACTCGCCGTTCCAGCCAAGCGTTCCGCGTCCGTCCAGACCCTGCGGGTCGGCCAGCTCAACCTGCGCCGCGATTTCGCCTGTCAACAGGGCGCTGCCTTGCCATGCCCAGTGAACGGGGCCGATCTGCAGCGTCTTCCAGCGGATCGTCTGCACCTGCCCCTCCCAGAGCGTACCGCTGATCCCCTGCAGCTGGAGCGAGGCAGGCATAGGCAAGCCGCCGACAGCAACGCGGGCGGGCAGTGCGATCAGCAACGTGAACAGATAACTCAGCAGCACGAGCAGGATCATCTTCCAGGCTTTCATCACGGCTGGCCCCTGCTTAGTGCTAAGCGTGTCACCTCGACATTCCCTTGCCCTTTATCGTTCAGCTCGACCTGCCGGGCGACAATGCCGTAGTGATAGTCCAGGGTCTGTAGCCAGTCGATCAGACTGGCAAAATGCACTGCTGTCCCGAAACGGAGTTCCAGCCCTTTCCCTTGCTTCACCAGCGTCAACGCAGGCAGATGAGCCTCTTTGCGCGTTTGCGTGATGAGGGCGCTGAGATCTGCATCAGGCGCAGAGACAGCCGATTTTTGCGCGGTCTGCCCTTTCATCTGCTGAAGCTGCTGTGCCATTTGCGCCACGCGCGGCAACTGGTCGGGGGTGACTTTCCGCGCGAGAGCCTGGGTATTGTTCGACAGCGTCACGCCACCCGCGCGCGTTTGCAGCGTCAACGTGGGGGGCAGCCGCGCTGCTATTGCATTCATGGCGAGGGGCGTGATACCCGAAAGCTGTGCGTTTAGCGCCTGCGTCGAAGTATCAAACTGCAGCGCCTGCACCACCACGCCAGCCGGAAGGAGCACATCCAACCCCAGTACAAGTGGGAGAAAACCGCTGCGGGCGCGGGCCATTCGGGTGTTAAATTCGCGCCACGGATCGCCCGCAGGCGGGCTACCCGGAAACGCTTTCTGGTACAGCGCCTGCATCTGCGCAGCAAGCTGAGATTCATCCCGGTACTGTTGATACTTTTCCAGCCCCCAGCCTATGAGGACCAGCATCAGCATCAGGGCCAGCAGCGTGCCCGGCACCCGCCATATGCCAGGGATTCGCGGGTATTGTCTCTGCGGCTGCCAGCCACCCTGCAGCAGGCTGACCGCTGGCAGATGTGCCACGCTAAGGGGCAACTCGCCGCCGCAGGTTTGCCAGCCAGCCTCGCGCCCGGGGGGCAATGCCGCCAGCAGCGACGCTTCCAGCACCATTCCTTGCCAGCGGGACTCGCGGATCAGATGCTGGTCGCCCAGCAGCCAGCGACACCCGCCCTCCACCAGCGGCAGGGCAAAGACGTCCGGGAGCATTTTCTCCACGCGCAGCCCCGCCAAATCCAGCCAGGATCGCCACGTCTGCATCAGCGTATTGTCCACAGCCGCCAGATGAACCTTGGGCAATTCGCACGCCAGCACGGCGACATGCAGTTTTTCCGGCTCGTCCACCACTTCGTCTTCCAGTAAAAAAGGCAGGGCTTTTTGCGTTTTGCGATTCAGTCGCCCCGGAAGATACACGGCCCGCAGCACCACATCGCAGGTCGGCACCAGCGCGATCGCCGGGCTATCTTTGGCATGATGTTGCAGGCTCGCAAGGCTTGCCGCATCCGGCACCTGTCCTGATGCCTGCAGTCGGCGATCGGCTGAGAACAGCCACCAGTGCATCGCCTGCTGGGCATGGCTTGCCAGCCGAATAACTAATTGTTCACGCATGGCTATCCTCCAGCCTTAGGGTGACGCACGATAACCTTGCGATCGCTGGTGCGATAAAAATGGCGGGTCATTCGGGCATGGGCCTGATTTTCAACGCTGAAGGTGGCGACAAAATAGTCACTTTTCACCGTCAGCGAACGGGTGATTTCCGTGCTGTCAGGACGCTCATTTTCCCCTGCGACCTGTGCTAAAAACGCCTCCACGCTTGTCCAGCCCTCTGCGGGGCGGTGCTTAATCAGATCCTCAGCGGCCTGCAGCGAAAGCGATCCGGTAAATAACGCAGAGAGCAGCAGAGCCTGAGAGTCCTGAAGCGTATTAATATTCACCGCCAGATCGCGCTCGGGCAGAACGCAAAGATAGGGGCGCAACGCCTGGTACACCCGCGCGTCGACCCCTTTTACGGCGCGTAACTCACTGAGATCCTGCATCGGCTGATTTGCCGGTAAATAGGGTGGGTTGAGCGCCATATACTCGTTATCCTCGGCACCAAGCAGCTGCGGATCCCGGTTACTGTCCAGCCAATCCTCAAGGTTTGCTGCCAGCTGACGCGCACGCAGGTCTTCGACCTCGAGCCCCTGTAAGAGGGCGATAAAGACGCTCTCCCGGTAGCGCGACAGGGTATCCGGCTGGCGTTCATCATGGTTTTGCAGACTGTTGAGATTAAAGCAGGCCTGCTCGTCGCGTATCTCCGCCTGCAGAGCCACCTCATTAATCGGCCAGACGTTACGCTGGGTGGCCCAGTACTGCGCCAGAGAGGTGACGTGCGGGCTGTCCAGAAGATCCTGATACAGCACGCGCGCAACAAAGGCCTCCCCCCCCAGCATGAGCTCTCGCAGTTGAACCTGCTGCAGCAGCGTATGGCTGCGCTGCCACATTTGTCGATAGCGCCCCATCATCTGGGAGGCGAGCAGCGTCATGGCGGCGAGTAACAGCAGGACCACCAGCAACGCCACGCCGCGCTGTTGTTTCATCATCAACGCCCCTCCTCGGCCAGCCAAAAGCGCCGCGTCACCGTGCCGTAGTCTGACAACGCCAGCGTCACTTCAACGGCCTGTGGTATTTGACCAGGCGTCGCCCAGCGCGAGGACCAGCGCCCGTCGCGGTAATAGCGTAAACGGAACTGGCGCACGGCCGTGAGGATCACCCGTTGGCGGGGTTGGGCGCCCGGCAAACTGTCCGGATAAAGCCAGCTAAGCCGCTCCAGCCCGGTGCCCTTCAGACGCCAGCCCAGACGCTGAAACTCGCTGCGGCGCAGGCGAGCATCGGGGTTTATCCAGCCGCTGCGGGTGAAGGTCACGCCATCTTCCCGGCTGGCCAACACACCGTCCGCACCAACAAACAGGGTATTTTTTGCCTCTCCGCTCTCGCGCACGGTGCGGGGTGCCATATGGATAAAATCGTTTTCCAGCTGCTGCATCGCAAAGCTGAGTTCGCTCAGGCGGGCTATTTTCGCCTTCATCACGCTGTTATTGCGCAATACCCCCTGAAAAACGGCCTGCGCCGCCAGACTGAGCAGGGCAAAAATCACCAGCGCCACCAGCACTTCCAGCAGCGTAAAGCCGCGCTGCACCGACTTCATGGTTGATGGAAAAAGTAGCTGCGCAGATGAATACGCGGATCAGCCTGCGGTGCCGTTCTCACCTGGATTTCTGCGGCCCGCAGCAGCGGATCGCGGGTGGCTTCCCCCTGCCGCTGCCAGTACCAGGTGCGCCCGGCGAGTGATTGCTGTCCGGACTGGCGTTCAAGCGACGGCCACCCGCCCGTCAGCCGAAGTTCCACCATCTGATTTTCAGCCACCCAGCTGGCGAACAGGCTCTCCTCCATCGATTGCAGCGCCCTCACCTGGCTGCCCAGACTGTTCATCAGCGCCAGGCTCGCACCGGCAAAAATCACCAGTGCGACCATCACTTCCAGTAACGTCATCCCCCGCTGCTTCATGGCACAATATCCAGCAGGGTGATGTCACCCTCGTCCGTAACACTAAGTGTCGCCGCAGGCTGCTGGTGGACAAACGCGGTGAGGGTAAAGGCGGTCACTTCGCCGCCGGGAAAGAGCAGCAGCTGAGGGGGGTCGTCACCCTCGCCCGACGCTGCCTCGTCCAGCAGCAGATCCTTCTGCGTCAGCTTGAGGGTGATGGCATCGGTGAAGGCCGTCTCAGCGGCAGGCGGCGTCTGCCAGCCTGACGCCGCCTGCCGCCTGAACTGATAGCCGTGAGTCTGGATAAACAGGCCGATCAATGTTCCCTGGGCCATCGCCTCACTCCGCTGTAGTGCAAAGGTATCCGCCAGCCGGGCTAACTGCTCCCGACCCTGCTGCAGGGATGAAGCGCCGGGTAACGCCATCACCACGACGCTTGCAGTGATGCCGACGAGCGCCACCGACACCATCACCTCGATGAGGGTGAAACCTGCGTTAAGCCTGAGTGCCTTCATGATCCCTGGTGCCCTTCCAGATCCCAGTTGCCAATGTCGTCATCGTTTCCGCCCTGCCCGTCCGGTCCAGGGGAGAAAATATCCACGGAACCGTGTTCACCGGGGGAGACCAGTTGATAGGCGTTTTGCCACGGATCGGCGGGCAGACGTTTGATGTAGCCGTCCTGCTTGTAGTTTTTCGGCTCCGGAGCCACCTCAGGTTTGCTGAGGAGCGCCTCTAAACCTTGTTCGGTAGTGGGATAGCGGCTGTTGTCGAGGCTGTACATATCCAGCGCATTTTCGAGCGCCACGATATCGGTCACCGCTTTCTGGCGATCGGCCTGTTTTTTGTTACCCATCAGATTCGGCACCACGATACTGGCCAGAATCCCCAAAATGACAATCACAACCATAATTTCCAGCAGGGTGAAGCCCCGCTGCTGTGTCTTATGCATAACTGCTCCTTTTCAATGACTTATCATGTTGTTTAGCTGAAGAATGGGCTGGAGAATGGCGAGCACGATAAACAGCACGACGCTGGCCATACTGACCACCAGAAGCGGTTCGAAAAGGCTTA
Organism: Silvania sp.; assembly: GCF_051656365.1. NCBI lineage: Bacteria > Pseudomonadati > Pseudomonadota > Gammaproteobacteria > Enterobacterales > Enterobacteriaceae > Silvania > Silvania sp. The sequence goes on from NZ_JBOGBT010000040.1 coordinate 56,184, forward strand.
AGGCGAAGGTCATCTCCTGCTGGAGGGCGGTATCCTGGTTATCCGCAGCGCGGGACAACATGATGTCCAGCGTGCCGCTGCGTTCCCCTGACGCAATCATGTGCAACATCATCGGCGGAAAAAGCTGTGTCTGGGCCAACGCGACACGCAGGGTGCTGCCCTCCCGCACCTGCTGCTGGGCCAGCGTAAGCCGCTGGCGGGCCTCTGCGTTTTGCAGCACGTCACCGCTGATGTGCATGGCCTCCAGCAACGGAACGGTGCTGGCATTGAGGATGCTCAAGGTGCTGGCAAAACGGGCGGTGTTGATGGCACGGCTCAACCTCCCGCACACCGGCAGGCGCAGCAGCAGGCGATGGTAGCGCAGACGGTTTGTCGGCTTTTTAACCCACTGCCGCCAGCCAAACCCGGCAGCAACACACAGCGCGAGCAAACCGAGGCCGTAGCGCTGCAGCAGTGCGCTACAACCCATCAGCAGCCGGGTGCTGAGGGGTAACGTTTGTTTCATGTGCATGAACTGCTCCACCACGTTTGGCACCACGGTGACCAGTAAGATGGCGATAACACCGACCGCCACGATGGTGAGTACGCAGGGATAGACCATCGCTTGACGGAGTTTGGTGTGCATCTGCTGGCGTTGTTCGGTGTAGTGGGCAAGCCGCATCAGGACGTCATCCAGATGGGAGGACTTTTCCCCTGCTGCCACCATCGAGCAGTACAGCGCATCAAAGGCTGCTGGGCTTTCCGCAAGACTTTTTGCCAGCGTCTGCCCTTTTAGAACACCGCTGCGCACCCCAGCGATCACCGCCCGGACCCGGGCCTTTTCCGTCTGCTGCGAGACCACGTTAAGCGCCTCTTCCAGGGGAATGGACGATGCTAAAAGCGTGGCCAGTTGGCGGGTAAAAAGCGTTAATTCACTGCTGCGCATGCCGGGCGATCGTCTGCGTTCCAGGGAGAATGCGGTTCGCGCTGAAGGGCTCACTTCACTGAGCGTGACGGGGAGCAGCTGCTTCTCACGCAGCTGTTGCCGGGCATGACGCAGGGAATCAGCCTCAAGCCGCCCCTGTTTTGCTTTGCCGTTACTGTCCAGCGCCTGCCATCGAAAATCTGCCATGGTTACACTTCCCGGCTCACGTTTAACACTTCTTCCAGCGTGGTCACGCCCTGCAGAACTTTCGCCAGACCGTCGTCGCGTAGGGCGGGCGTTGTCGTGCGGATCAGCATCTCAAGTTCATCTTCGCTGGCGTTGTTATTGAGGGCTTTACGCACGGCGTCATCGACGATCACCAGCTCGTGCAGGGCGCTGCGCCCCCGGTAGCCGGAATGGTTACAGCTTTCGCAGCCCACGGCCTGCCATAGATGGGTGACCTCCCGGCCAAACTGATAGCGCTGGCGCTGGGCGTCATCCAGCGGATGCGGGATTTTGCACAGCGGACAGAGCATACGAACCAGCCGTTGCGCCAGCACTGCCGTCAGCGAAGAGGCGAGTAAAAACGGCTCAACGCCCATATCCCGCAGGCGCGCAATGGCGCCAATCGAGCTGTTGGTGTGTAGCGTGGAGAAGACCAGATGCCCGGTCAGGGAGGCCTGTACCGCAATTTTTGCCGTCTCGGTGTCGCGGATTTCACCAATCATCACCACATCCGGATCCTGACGCAGGATGGCGCGTAACCCACGGGCAAAGGTCATATCGACTTTGTTGTTAACCTGAGTTTGGCCGATACCTTCAAGATCGTATTCGATGGGATCTTCCACCGTCAGGATGTTGCGTTCGTGGCTGTTAATTTCCGATAACGCGGCATACAGGGTGGTGGATTTCCCTGAACCGGTAGGGCCGGTGACCAGAATAATGCCGTAGGGCTTACGCACCAGCGCAGCCATGGATGTCTGTAATGCATCGGTCATGCCCAGATGAGAGAGCGCCAGGCGAACGGTATTTTTATCCAGCAGGCGAAGCACCACGCGCTCGCCATGACTAGAGGGCAGCGTGGAGACCCGTACATCCACGGCCCTGCCACCGATGCGCAGGCTAATACGCCCGTCCTGCGGAATGCGTTTTTCGGCAATATCCAGCTGAGCCATGATCTTAATGCGCGAAATGAAGACGGCGGCCAGCTGGCGCTGAGGCTGAAGTATTTCACGCAAAATGCCATCGATACGAAAGCGGATCGTAAAGCGTGTTTCGTAGGTTTCGATATGGATATCGGATGCCCCAAGCTTGATGGCCTCGCCAAGCATGGCGTTGATCAAGCGGATAATCGGCGCATCGTCTTCCATATCCAGTAGGTCTTCCTGTCCCGGCAAGGAGCCTGCGAGATCCACAAAGCTGATGTCGTTACCCAGATCTTCCATCAGCTGGCGCGCCTCGCTGGCATCACGCTGATAGTCGTTGTGCAGCTGCTGCCCGAATCGCACCTCATCCACGGCGCTGATGATGAACGGCTGGCGCAGGATGCGGCGAACTTCCAGCAGGATATGCAGTTGCAGCTCGCCATGATGCACCAATACCGGTGAATCATCGTGCCATTGAAGCAGCACGCGGTGATCGCGGGCAAAGCTAAAGGGCAGTTTTTGCCATGCGGACCCGTCACTCATTGAAGAACCCTCCTTTTGGCCGCGTGCCGGGCGTGACGGGCAGCGTGAGATCGGGCGTGGGCAGCGCAAGCGGATCGTGGCTAAGACGATCGCTGCGCTGTTCGTCACGGAACTGGCCGTATTTTTCGCTGGAAATACCGCGATAGCTGTCGCCATCGCGCAGGATCACCGGATGGATAAAGACCATCAGGTTCTGCTTGCTGGTGGTGGTGCTGTTGTAGCGAAACAGATATCCGAGTAGGGGAATGTCACCGAGAATCGGCACCTTGCTGACGCTCTCGGTGGTCTGATTATTCAGCAGTCCACCCAGCACCACTGTTTCGCCGCTTCTCACGATCACCGCATTATTGATGGTGCGGGTGTTGAAGGTGGCACCCAGGTTGCTACCGGCTGAAGAGGCGTCAACCGAGCTTGCCGAGGCGACGCTGGAGACCTCCTGCTCAATATTGAGCAGCACGCTTTCACCGTCGTTGATTTGCGGGATGACTTTAAGCCTGGTGCCCACCGTTTTACGTTCAACGGTGTTGTAGACGCTGCCCGTCGAACTGGCCTGGCTACCGGTGATGACCGGCACTTCCTGACCGACATTAATGGCCGCTTCTTTGTTATCCAGTGTGACAATACTGGGCGTGGCCAGAATATTGCTGCGGGCATTGCTGGCAAGTGCGGTCACCAGTCCGCCCCAGTCACCGTTATAAAACCCGGCGGCAATGCCATTGAAGCTGGTGAGTAATGACGCTGCGTTGCCGGATATCGACCCTTTATTGTTATCCGCCGCCACCACGGCGCTAATTGGCAGTCCGGTGCCGGTAAACTGCGTCGCGCCGCCGTTTTTATTAAACCACTGCACGCCGAAGTTCAGCGCGTCGCCATCCTGCATTTCAACAATCACCGCCTCAATCAATACCTGAGCCCGACGAATATCAAGCCGGTTAATGATTTGCTCCAGCGCCTGCAGGGTATCCGGCTGGGTGGTGATCACCAGCGAGTTGGTTTGTTCATCCGCAACAATGCTGACCTCTTTGCCATTAAAGGTGATGCTGCTGGAGCCTGTCGCGATTTGCGGCGCTTCGCCTTTGGCCTGCGGCGCTGTGGGCGTGCTTGAGCCGCTCAGGACCGAGACCAAATTTTTGGCCTGGGCATATTTGAGATAAAACACGCGGGTATTGCCCTGATTTTGTTCTTCCCGGTCGAGCTGGCGAACAATAGTGATTAAACGCTGGCGCCCTTGGGCACTGCCGGAAATCACCACGCTGTTGGTTCGCTCATCCGCCACTACCCCGGGCGTCAGGCTGGCAACCTTCCCGCCGCGATCGTTTTTATTCAAACCATTAAGAATGGCGACCATCTCGCGCGACGAGGCATACTTCAATTTGATGATATCGGACTGCTGATTACCGGCGCTGTCCACGCGGCGGACAATTTCTGCCAGCCGATTCACTACCGCCGCCCGGCCAGTCACCAGCAGCACATTGGCCGATTCGTAATGCACCACGTTTCCGGCACCGGCATTATCGTTAAGCTGGCGTAACAGCGGGGCGAGTTCTTTCACGTCCACGTTGGCAACGGGGATCACGCGGGTGACCACTTCATCTCCCGTACCGGCGTGATAATCATCGGCCAGGGGAATGGCGCCCGTTTTGGCTGCGGCGGACTTCACCACTTTCAGCACGCCATTGGCACCCGGCACCACGGCAAAACCGTACACATCCAGTACGCTCAGGAAGAACTGATAATATTGTTCATCATTCAACGCATCATAGCTGCGCACGTTGACGACTCCGCGCACAGCCGGATCGATGATGATCGTTTTATGCAGGTTTTTACTGACAATATTGATGAATTCCTGCACATCGGTGCTTTTAAAACTGGCACTGTAATTGGCTCCCCATGCGGCAGACATACACGCCGCCAGAAGCATGAGTCCATGGGCAACTTTTTTTATCAGTAATGACATACCTGCCCTACTCCATTGATTTCACTGTCAAATCCAGAAATATATTTTTCTCGGCATCCTCACGTATCACGGTAATGCTGAGCTGACTGATTTCGCCTGCCTGTGCCATAAACTTCGCGGCGTCTGCAGGGATGCGCAGGTCAAATCCATTGATGACAACTGCCAGATCGTTGGGTTGCAATCCGCTTTGCTGAAACAGTGAAGCATCTTTCCCAGGGTTGAGCCGGTAACCCTGCAGTGCACCGGCTTTGCTCACCGGCGAAACAGACACTAAATCCAGCAGCGTTGCGGGATCCGTTATGACCTGGCTGCGCGCGGACGAAAGCGTTGGCGGCGAGTGGCGGGCGCTGTCGTCATACAGCATCAGCACTTCTGCCCGCCCGTCGTTGAGCAGTTCAACCCTGTCCGCCTGGATTGCCTGCACCCTGGCCTGCGTACCGCGAATCACTTCCTGAATCCCGTAACTTGCCTGCTGGCCGCCTTGCTCAATAATGACCAGCGAATCGGCGGGCTGGCTGCTGACGATAACCGCCGCCAGACGCAGGTTGAGCGAAGAGAGCGCTGCTGTAGGAACATCTGCTTTTTCCGGTGCCATAAAGAGCCTGGTTAACGGCACCTTAGGGGGTATAACTGTTGCGGGAGCCTTATGCACTACGGGCTGGATTTGTGTTGGCGCAAACAGCATGTCGTCGATACGCCAGGTCAACATCGCCATCTGAGAGCCAAGCCCACAGAGCAGGATCGCCGTGACCATCTGAGCCCAAAATGGCTGATGTAGATTGAGCCGCAATACCGGTTTACTCATCACCCTGGATGACCTTATGAACGGGGCGAGTCGCAACTCGCCCCGATTTGCTTACTGACTGATGGTGACAAAATCGCTGGCGTTGACACCCACTGGCAGCGCAAGCGCGCCTGGCGTAGTGTTGCTGACCACGATTTCCTGGCTGACGTTGAAGGTGACAGGCTCACGTCCGGTTAAGTCAGAGGACGGGGAGATCCAGGCCTTGTAGGTACCCGGCTCCACGATCCACTGGTTTTTCTGCGGATCGAAGCTGGCAAGAATTTTAGCCGGGATGGTGAAGGTCAGTTTCTGGCTGCTGCCCGGCTGCAGGCTCGCGGTTTTATCGAAGGACTTCAGTTCAAATGCTGGTTTTTTCAGCTTCACTTCCGGGGCGCTGATGTACACCTGTGCGGCCTCTTTCCCGACCACGCTGCCGGTGTTGGTCACTGAAACGCTCAGCGTTACCGCGCCTTTTGCCCCCTTATCCAGCGTCGAAGACTCTACGCTTGGGTTGTCATAGCTGAAGGTGGTATAGGAAAGTCCGTAGCCGAATGGCCATGCCACTGGTTTGCTGAAGGTCCCGTAGTAGCGATAGCCGACATAAATATCGTCGTTATAAGCAATCTCATCAGGTTGACCGTCGCCGTTGGTATCTTTACCCGGGAAGGACGCGGCAGAAGGGACATCCGCATAGTTTTGTGGGATCGTCTGGGCCAGCTTCCCGGCCGGGTTGACGGCGCCGGAAATCACGTCGGTGATGGCGTAGCCCGCCTCCTGGCCCGGTAGATAGGACAGCAGGATCGCATCCACTTTATCTGCCCATTCGGTGGTGTCCACGATGGCTGAGACGTTCAGCACCACGACCACTTTCTTACCCACGGCATGGAACGCATCCGAGGTGTTCTGAATCATGGTCAGTTCATTTTCGGTCAGCAGATAGTCGCCGCGCGTATTGGTGCGATCGATGGCTTCGCCGGCAATACGGCCAATGGTAATAATTGCAGCATCGTTATTTTGTGCCGCACTTGCAATAACACTCAGATCGATGGCCGGATCGTCACAGGTAAAGTAGGTGCCGATAGCGGCAATAAAGCCCGGATGCTCAACTTTATTATTGGCGTAGTAATCACGATAAAATGCGGTCAGCGACTCATCCACGCTATATTGCTGCTGCAGGCCTTCTGCCAGCATGATGGTGGTTTCGTTATTAACCTGACCGCTCCCCGTACCCCCTTTGATGGTTTCTATCTGGCTAACCCCAAAGCTTGCTAGCTTCTGGCGAGGGGCTAATGGCAGGGCCTGGTTCTCGTTTTTTAACAGCACCATACTTTCAGCTGCCGCCTGGCGTGCCAGGACGCGATGCTGTTCGAGATCCGGTTTGTTGGACGCGACATAATTATTGTACGAAGGCGACTGGAAGACCTGCGAGAGAATATGCTCGACGTTAACCGTAATATCCGCTTCGGTAATGTCGCCTTTGTTGTAAGACGCTTTAAAGGCATCAAGCTGGCCACCGGGCTCAATTAAATCATTACCCGCCTTGTACTGTTTCCAGGCCGTTAATGCAGGCGTACCGGCAAACCAGTCGGACATCACCAGCCCTTTAAAGTCCCACTCATTGCGTAAAATGTCCGTCATCAGATCGCGACGTTCATTGGTGTAGGTACCGTTAAGTTTGTTATAGGACGACATAACCGCCCATGGCTGAGATTCTTCGACTGCAATCTGGAAGCCACGAAGATAGATCTCACGCATGGCGCGCGCCGAGACGATAGTGTCGATGGAATTACGGTTGGTTTCCGAGTTGTTGGCGACATAATGTTTAATAGTGGTGCCGACCTGGTTTGATTCAATGCCATCAACCATCGCAGCAGCAATGCGTCCGCTGAGTAACGGATCTTCTGAGTAATATTCAAAATTTCGCCCATTGAGCGGGTTACGCTGGATATTCATCCCTGGTGCCAGGATCAAGTCCACACCGTATTCTTTAACCTCTTCACCCATCGCTTTACCTACCTGGGCAACTAATTTGGTATCCCAGGATGATGCCAGCAGAGAACCAATTGGCCAGGCCGTAGCATAATAGGTTTCAGAACTCCCTTCCCGGGCACTGTTAATTCTTAAACCTGCCGGGCCATCAGCCAGTTTTGTTGCCGGAATATCTAGCTTATCGTTTTTAACGCCATTAATGTAACCTGCGACACCCGACACATCATTTTTTAAATTGACGATCGTCGGCGCGCCATTACCCATATTCATACCAGGCCCCATCAGCATATTGATCTTTTCATCAACGCTCATGTTTCCTGCCGCTTCTTTCGCCTTTTTTTGATAATACGCGGCGTCTTTTATTTCACTCTCGGGGGCATTTTCTTGCACATCGTCATCATCGTCGTTACAACCAGAGACCATGCCAGCCAACGCCAGCGTGAGGCAGAGGGTCAGCGTGTTTATTCTTCTTTTAGTGACAGAAGGTTGCATTGTTATTGTCCTTGTTTATGTAGGGTTACACTCGGGGTTTAACCCGATTTATAGAAATAACCAAATCAGTAACAGCGGGATAATAACCTGTAAAAATCAGATTCACTTTGCAATGGAAAGCTATTTCTGTGCTCTCGGGGGCAGAACTTTTTTTTGTGATGCCTATCTCAAATTTAAATAGAGTGTTACAATAAGGTAACATTACAAAAACAATACTACCGTTCAAATTTCGCAAGGTTTCAGATGTTTACTCGAAGCGTGTCTAATTTAATTTACAGGAAAAGTCTTGAAAACTTGCGTCAAAACGGAATTGATACTAACCGTATATTGGCTCAGGTCAGCCTGTCACATCATGAACTGCATATTGCTGAGGGGCGTATTTCAGAGTCACATCACTATGCATTAATGGGTAAAATCAGTGATATAAACAAAAGCATATTTGGCGATGCGATCCCGGAATATGTTTATATTAACAGCGTTGAACTTTCCCACGCTGTCTTTCCTGAATTCATTGGCCTGTGCCTTAATGAAAAAACGCTGGAAGCAGCCATATGGCGTTTCTACGAAAGCCGATTCCTGATGGGCAACTGCGACGATCTGTTGATCGAAAAGGGAACCTCGCACACGCGAATTAAATACAACAGTAACGCACCGAAATCGATTAATAACCCTTCAGCGATGTTTAATTTAATCTTGCTGGGCGGGATTATGAAAAGCTACTGTCCTTCCATGAGTATGCAGCTACAGCTGACGGACTCAGCCATTCAGCATCATTCTGCGGTAGGCGAATTTTTTAATAACACCTGCCTGCTGCAGCAAGCTGGTGACGCCATTATTGTTGAGAACCGCTATCTGGCGACGGAGAATGGTTCATTTAATGCGTTATTAAACCGCCTGCAAACCAATCACATTGTTGCACTCAAGAATAAAATGTTCAGCGAACCGCCGCTGACGGCGGCGGTCAATACGCTGATTGAGCAGTGTTATATGGCGGGTCAGGAAATTAGCCCTAACGCGATTATGGCAAAAGTCTGTCAGCATCTGCGTATCAGCCGATGGACGCTGAACCGGCGTTTGCAGGGAGAATCTGCTACCTTTAGTCAGCTGCTTGCCCGGAAGCAACTATCCCTGTCGATGCGCTTATTACGCCAATCGACGCTTTCCATTCAGGAAATCAGCGATCGTCTGGGGTTTTCCTCACACTCGGTTTACTCGCGTTTTTTTAAACAGCATACGCAGGTCACGCCGATGCAGTATCGGGATCGGGGGCTGGGGTGATGTCATGATCTACGGGCAGGTTCATCACCCTCTTTCCGTTTATCCTGTCCTGTCAGACGCCTGCCTGGCTCTCATTTTCTCTGGTGAGATCTATGAATGTCATTCATAACGCCTATTCATTTGACGTAATTATCTTTCACACCCCTTTCGCTATGCTGACCTAATCGTCTGAAGCGCCGCTACCGCGTTAAATATTCTTATCGAAGAAGGTATCCAGCTTATTCATCGCCTGTTCAACGTAGCGAGGAACCCAGTAGGTTTCGATATGCGTTGCGCCGTCGATCAGGAACAGCTCTTTATTCTGCGTGCCGGTGGCCAGCTTGTAGGCACTTTCGGTCATGTACAGCGAGTCGGCTTTCGTACCGGCCATCATGAGCAGCGGCTGATTGATGAGATCCATATTGCTCTGCGCATCAAAGCGCATTAAATCCAGCAGGCTGCTGCTGGTATAGCGGAACGTGGAGTTGGGATGGGCGTGCGTTTTCCAGTAATACGCGTAGCCCTGGCGGTAGAGTTCAAACGGCAGTCTGGCGATTTGTGCATCGGTCAGGTTGGCGTCACCGGAATAGCTGACGTCACCGGTAGCGGCTTCTTTGGCGCGCGCCTCGCTGGCCAGCTTCAGTCGTTCCTGAATCGTGGCGATCTGTGAGTCCTGATAACCATTGCGACGCACACGACCTGAGTCAAACATGCTCAGCGTTGCCAGGGCTTTAAAGCGCTTATCCGTCTGGGCGGCTTTCAGTGAGTACCCCCCACCACCGCAGATGCCCAGCAGGCCGATGCGGGCGGTATCCACCCCGGGGTACTGGCTGATGTAGTCTGCCATACCGTGAATATCCTCAATGCGGTTGGCGGGTTTATCCACGCTGCGAGGCATTCCACCGCTGGCCCCCTGATAAGCCGCATCGGCGGTAATGGTGATGTATCCGTGTTCGGCCAGACGCTGCGCATACAGTCCGGCGACCTGCTCTTTCACGCCGCCATTAGGATGGGCCACCACCACCGTTGGGTATTTTTTGGCGGGATCGTAGTCAGCGGGCGTATAGACATTCGCCGCAATCTGGACGCCATGCAGGTCGTACTTCACCGGATGGATGTTGACCTTGCCTGTGACGTTCTCGGTGATGGCGCCGTCGTAGACGAGGGTAAACGGGTTCTTCTTGTAATCCGCCGCGCTGGCGGAGGTGACGCTGGCCATTGCCGTCAGCAGCATGGCGGTGAATAGATTGAATTTCATGGGTTCTCCCGATAAGTGATGGTTCGTGGCCTCAGATTAGGGAGAGCGGACTGTCACCAGGGTGACGGCTGGATAACATTTTTGTCAGCTAACGGTCAGCTTGATGTTGGTGAGCAGAGGATAGTCTTACCAGGTAAAAGCACATACAGAGCGGGATGGGTCATACGGCATGCGATTACTTTTAGTCGAAGATGAAGAAAAAACTTCAACCTATCTCAGCCGCGCGCTGGGCGAGTCCGGGTTTACGGTCGATGTCTCAGCGGATGGGGCCGAAGGTCTGCATTACGCGCTGGAGTTCGACTACGATGCGATCGTTCTCGACGTGATGCTGCCGGGCATGGATGGCTACCGGGTGCTGGAAGGGGTGCGGGCCAGTAAACAGACCCCGGTGCTGATGCTCTCTGCCCGGGGGTCGGTTGACGAGCGCGTCAAAGGGCTTCGGCTTGGCGCGGATGATTATCTGCCGAAACCCTTCTCGCTGATTGAGCTGGTGGCGCGCATTCAGGCGCTGGTGCGCCGCCGCGCAACGGATGGCGCGGATATCACCCAGCTGCAAATCCACGATCTGCATCTCGATCTGTTGGCTCGCCGGGTGTTTCGTCGCGGCACGCGTCTGGAACTGACCGCCAAAGAGTTTTCACTGCTGAGCCTGCTGGCCCGTCATCAGGGGGAAATCCTCTCCAAGATGATGATTGCCGAGCAGGTGTGGGACATGAATTTTGACAGCGATGCCAACGTGGTGGAAGTCGCCATTAAACGCCTGCGGGCCAAAGTGGATGCCCCGTTCGACGTGAAATTACTGCATACCGTGCGCGGTATGGGGTATGTCCTCGAAGTCAGGCCAGGAGACAAGCATGGTTAAGCGCGCGATTTCGGTTCATCTGGCCCTGATGTTTGCGTTATCCGCGCTGCTGATCGTTTCCGTCATCGGCATTCTGCTGCGCAGCTCCCTGCACGACTCGCTGCAAAAGCAGATGCACAACGAGCTATTGTTCCGGGAATCCTTGATGAGCCCGTGGATCACCGCGCGCACCTCGGCGGAGGGTTGGTCGGTGCTGGCCAATAAATTCACCGTGTTAACCAACTCTGAAGGTGAGCGGGTTCGCTACTGGATAGTGAGCGATAACCCCCAGTTCAGCGTGGGCGGAACGCCACCGGTGGGCGTTGAGTGGTCGGCGTTGCAGGAAGGTTTTAACAAAGTGCCCGGGGCATCGGAAGGCGCGTGCTCGCTTTTCATCTTAGTGAAAACTATCCCGGCGAATGGCGAAAGGCCCGCGCTGCGCTACGTGGTGGCCATCGACTCCACGCCGTACATGGGCACGCTGGAGGCGTTCACCCGCACCCTGCTGATAATTGCCGCGCTGGGGGTGTTTATCGTCGCACTGCTGGGGTATATGGTTTCACGGATCGGCCTGCGCCCGGTGGGGGCGCTCAGCAAACAGGCGCAGCATCTTGCCCCGGGCGATCATGGCCAGCGGCTGGACACCACCGCCTTACCGGAAGAATTACAGCAGCTCGCCTCGTCATTTAACGGCGTGCTGGAGCGCCAGCAGGTCGCCTGGCGGCAGCTCGAAAGTTTTAACGCCGACGTGGCCCATGAGCTGCGCACTCCGTTGACCAACCTGATTGGACAGACGCAGCTGGGCCTGTCGCGCCGACGTTCGTACGACGAGCTGGAGGAGCTGCTCGGTTCCAACCTCGAAGAGCTTGAACGCATGACCTCGATTGTTAACGACATGCTTTTCCTGTCCCATGCTCACGCGGGGGAACATGCCTCCCAGCTGACGCGGGTCTCCCTGCGTGAAGAGACCCTTAAAACGGCGGAATACGTTGAGCCGTCCTTTGCGGAAAAACAGCTCTCGCTGAACGTTGAAGGCGACGTGACCGCCCGGATCGATCGCCGGTTGTTCCACCGCTCTCTCGCCAACTTACTGGAAAACAGCGCCCGACATTCGTCTTCCCACAGCACGATCACCGTGCGCTTAAGCGAGAACAACAATCAGGCCTGCGTTGAGGTGTCGAACCCAGGCGATCCCATTGCGCCGGGGCATTTACATCGGCTATTTGAACGGTTTTATCGGGTGGATTCTTCACGCGCCAAAAGCGATACCCATCACGGGCTGGGGTTATCGATCGTTCGCGCCGTCGCCATTATGCATCGGGGCGACGTCTTCGCGCGTAGCGAAGCCGGTATCAACACCTTCGGCCTGACGTTCGCGTTAACTGAGCAAACTGACACAATTGTCAGGGGGTCGTCAGCCTGACGACATCCCCCCGTCTTTAGAATCATGACAGGCCATCCCCTTTTAACGATAAGGACGCTTTGCATGACTCGACATTTAGGTTACCTCGGGCTGTTACTGCCCCTCTTTACGTTTTCCTCCTGGGCTGCAGAGCAAAGTGCTGCCGTCCACATTGCCCCCGCCGGCAGCCAGAATGCGCTGAATGGACCTGCGGAGAATTTTACCGGGCGCGTGCGGGTTGATCCGTTGTTCAAGACGGATAACGACATCAACGTTTCAGGGGCATACGTCACCTTTGAGCCGGGGGCGCGTTCCGCCTGGCATACCCACCCGGCAGGTCAGCGGTTAATTGTGACGGCTGGCGTGGGGCTGACGCAGCAGGAGGGCCAGCCGGTACAGACGATTCGTCCGGGTGACGTTGTCTTATGTCCTGCCGGGGTTAAACACTGGCACGGCGCGGCACCGGGCAGCGCGATGACGCATCTGGCCATTACCGGAAATGTGGATGGCAAAAACGTGATCTGGATGGAGAAGGTGACAGATGAACAATACCACGCCCATTAAGGCACTCACGGCCGCGGCACTGCTGACCTTCGGCTTTGCATTCCCGGCTCAGGCTGCACCCGCCACCAAAGGAGCCACAGAGATGACGACACACACCGTTTCAGACAGGCTATCGGCACGCCAGCAGGCGATCCCGCTGATTGCAGCCGCAATGGCCAGCAGCCAGATGGATAAACTGAATGCCGCGTTGAATCAAGGTCTGGACGCCGGGCTCACCCTCAACGAGGCGAAAGAGATTCTCGTCCAGCTGTATGCCTATACCGGCTTCCCGCGCAGCCTGAATGCGCTGAATGAGCTGATGAAGGTAGTTGAGGCGCGCAAGCAACGCGGCATTCAGGACGTTGCGGGCAAAGAACCCACCCGCCCGATCCCCGTCGGGGATGAACTGCGTCGCGTCGGCACCGCAAACCAGACCACAATCTCAGGCGCGCCGGTGCAGGGGCCGCTCTTTGATTTTGCGCCAGTGATTAATCAGTTCCTGCAAACGCATCTGTTCGGTGACATTTTTGCCCGCGATAACCTCGACTGGCAAAGCCGCGAGCTGGCAACGGTTGGCGCCTTAGCCGCCACGCCGGGCGTAGAATCCCAGCTGCTGTCGCATATGCGGGCCAGCCTGCGGGTCGGGCTGACGGCAGCGCAGCTGCGCCAGCTGGTACAGGTTCTGCGTGAACACGGCGAAAATGATGCCGCCACGCGGGCGGACAGTGCGCTGCAGCAGGCGCTGGCAAACAATTAGGAGCTCGGTATGGCACATGATCCCACCCGCAGAATGTTGATTACCGCCCTGGCTGGGCTGACGCTGGCGAATGTCTCGCTGGCGTCAGCGGCGACAGGAACCACAAACGTTCAGGGCACTAGCCGTAGTCTGGTAGCGTACTTTTCACGCAGCGGGAATACGCGGGTAATTGCAGGTGTCATACATCGCAGCCTGAAAACCGATCTGTTTGAAATCGAACCGGCCGCACCTTATCCGGAGGACTATTTTCAGACCGTTGAACAGGCGAAAAATGAGCGTGAGCGGGGAATAAAACCAGCACTAAAAAATAGCGTCGCCGATATCTCACGCTATGAGACGGTGTATTTAGGCTTTCCCATCTGGGGGACCAGCGTGCCACCTGTCGTGCAAACTTTTCTTAGCAGCCACAACCTGGCGGGCAAATTCCTCATCCCTTTCATTACTCACGGCGGCTACGGTAAAGGTGACAGCGACAATATCCTTGCAAGTCTGGCGCCTGCAGCGCGCCGCGAAAAACCGCTCGCCATTGAATGCGATCAGGAGCGGAGAACCACAGAAACAGTCACCCGTTGGTTAGAGACGCTACGCGGCTGATTTATTACTAAGAGGAAATCATCTTGAAGACGCTTTTAAAAACGCTGGTCAGTTGCATGATGGCGGGTGGCCTTGTGGCTCATTCGGTCTATGCCGAGCCATTGGTTATTCAGGAACAGGGGAGCTTTTCTGCTGGTGGCACTATCATGGCCGCACCGGGGAAATTTGACGCGAAAAAGCCGCTGGAACCTGCCGGTCAAACGTATCACGGCGATCATGCCTCCGTGGTCTATCAAATCCCGGTGAATCCGCACAAATACCCGATCGTCATGCTGCACGGTGCGGGCCAGTCGTCCCGCACCTGGCAAAGTACCCCGGACGGTCGTGAAGGGTTCCAGAACATTTTCCTGCGGCGCGGGTTCTCCACCTGGCTTGTCGATCAACCCCGGCGCGGCAATGCGGGCCGCAGTACGGTGGAATCCACCGTGACAGCAAAAGCGGATGAACAGCTGTGGTTTAATCAGTTCCGCGTCGGCGTCTGGCCCGACTATTTTAAAGACGTTCAGTTCTCGCACGATAAAGAAGCCCTGAACCAGTATTTCCGCCAGATGACGCCCAACACCGGCCCCTTTGATCTCAATGTGATTTCTGACGCCATGTCGGCAGTGGTAGATAAATCCGGCCCGGCTATTCTCTTCACTCACTCTCAGGGCGGCGGACCGGGCTGGTACACGGCGATAAAAAACGACAAGGTCAAAGCCATTGTCGCCTTCGAGCCGGGCAGCAGCTTTGTCTTCCCCGAGACAGAACTGCCCGCCCCGATGCCCAGCGCGTTCGACACATTGAAAGGTGAACCTGTTCCGATGGAACAGTTTATGGCGCTGACCAAAATCCCGGTGTTGATCATTTATGGCGATAACATCCCGGATAAAACGGTCGCCATGCCCGCCCAGGACAGCTGGCGCGTGCGGCTGGCGATGGCCCGGGAGTGGCGCGATGTGGTGAACAAACATGGCGGGGATGTGACCGTAACGCATCTGCCGGAAGTCGGGATCAAAGGCAATACCCACTTCCCGTTCTCCGATCTGAATAATGTGCAGGTTGCGGATGTGGTGAGCACATTCCTGAAAGAGAAAAACCTACAGTAGGAGGAGAGAAAATTAAGCCTTCATTAATGAAGGCTTAATCCTGGCAGAAAGCTGTTAAACGTGAGTGTCTGCTGTGAGCGAAAAGCAGAATTTGCTTTTCGCGCATTTATCAGCAATTGAAAAATGGTTTGATGGAAAATCTCGATATATCAGAGCAGTCTTTTGAGGAGCCAGTAATACGCTTTCCGGAATACGTGAAAAGCGCTCTGTGTAAACGAACAATATAATCGGCATCCGGGTTAGTGCGTTTATCACCCATACGCTCCTGTACTGCCTGAACTGCAATATCCCGACGCGCGGTTAATCGTACTTTTTCCGCTGAAGCGAGCGCAGATCTCATTTCATCATATGATAGGTCCGTACAGTAGAACGGAGCACCTGGCTGTTGGCGCCATGACTCCTTGAGGGTACCCTCATCAAAGGCATCGAATCCCGTTTCATTAACAAAACCCATAATCACTTTCTTGTGCTCTTCGATATTCCCTGCCACAGGAATTGCAATACGCCCTGGCGAGCCCGCTGCTGAACCTTTCCTGGCACCTATGGCATTCCATGCCTTAACCAGGGGGCGGTTCAGGAGATCTGCCACCCACTGACTTTCGACCTCACCATCTGAGAAAGTGTCAATGATGCCATCACGATGTGGGCAATAGTTGGAGGTAACCAGGTTGAGAAGCGCAAGTTATCAGCTGAATGCGAGATGAGCTAAAAACTAACCATTTGTTTCAAGTAATTAAGAGGAAAACCGGCAATATGAATATGTGAACCCGAAGCTATATCTATGTAACGATCCAACATGAGATCTACTAGATATTTTTTGTCAGATGCTTAGTTACAATACATGTAACTAATGTAATCGGTAACATGACTCAATGGCTTCGATCAAAGATGTAGCAACGAAAGCGGGTGTTTCAACCGCCACGGTATCGAGGGTGATTAACAACCATCCGAGCGTGACGGCAGAAACCCGCCGTGCGGTGCACGAAGCGATGGATTTTCTCTGCTATGTTCCTAACAGAAATGCCGTTCAGCTGAGCGGCAAATGCTCTGGTCTGATAGGCGTCGTGTTACCTAATTTGATTAACCCACATTTCTGCGAACTGCTGGCCTCACTTGAGGA
This sequence comes from Silvania sp., assembly GCF_051656365.1. Lineage (NCBI taxonomy): Bacteria > Pseudomonadati > Pseudomonadota > Gammaproteobacteria > Enterobacterales > Enterobacteriaceae > Silvania > Silvania sp. Next base: position 72,858 of record NZ_JBOGBT010000040.1, read on the forward strand.
AGAGGCGCGATACGTCGGTAAATCAGTCATTGTAAAAACCCATCAAAACCAGCCATTTCAGGACAAGCAAATAGTCAGAGCACTGGCTGGGATGGGCATTGAGGCATTGATTTGGGTACCAACTGAAGCCGAATCCTCCTTGTCAGAGTGGCTGATAAGCACCGGTATTCATACCGCGGTAGTGACACAAAATTCGCGTTTCTTTAATTCGGTTTGCAACAATCAGGAACGAGGAGCAGAAACGGTAGCCGAGCATTTTATCGATATCGGCCGTATCCACCCAGGTTTTATCGGCCAGGATGGCGTAGACAACCGTAAAATGTCCGCCTTCTGCAAGAGAGCGCTCAGCCACGGTCATCAGGTGGAAAAACACCATGGCTACTGGATACCGAAGGGCGACGGTGAAATTAACCGGGGGCATATCCACTCACTGGAAAATATTGTGGACAACATCATTGCTCAGGGTGAAGAAATTGACTCCCTGTTTATTTATAACGATGTTGCCGCTAGCTACGTGATTGAAAGTCTGAGACGTAAAGGAGTCAGAATCCCTACAGATATTGCGGTGGCTAGTTTCGATAATACTATCATTGCACAAATGATGAATATTACCAGCATCGCCCAGCCTATTAATGAAATGGGGAAATTAGCGTTTGAACTTATTAATAATCGTGAGAAGAAGGATTACATTGATTCAGTGGAGTTAACGACACGATTAATTATACGTAAAAGCAGTTTAGGTATGACGATAGCTAAAAATTAGCCTGTACTACTTATTTATTAAGCATAACTATTCTTATCTATCCAGTTAAGGATGGAGTCCTTTTCGCCTGTAAATAATTCTCATCTGTTAACTAAAGAGTAATCACCATGAATAAATTAGTTTTGCCCGCAGTATCAGGCACGCGATTTGATCTGTGGCTGAAGAAAAATCACGACTCGTTTTTGCCGTTACTACAGTTTTCAGCGGCCGGAAAAATCATATACTCCATAAAAAAAGCGACCGAATATTATCAGTATTTCACCTGGACTCACTATTCTGACGAGCCGATATCGATCGAATGGGATGATGATGCGGCGGATATTTCATTATTTTACTTTTGGCAGTCCGAAACGGTGCACCGGGAGGGGGTAACGTACCTGGTTGGTGAAGCCGATACGTTAAGGCAGGTGGGGCATGGTGAAATGGAGGCCTGGTATAGGGAAGAGCCGTTGCGCCCGGCGCTGCACTTTTCACCTTTTAGCCGCTGGATGAATGACCCTAACGGGTTGTGCAAAATTGGTAATACCTATCATCTTTTCTACCAATTTCATCCGCATAGCACTGAATGGGGGCCAATGCACTGGGGGCATGCTACTAGTGACGATCTCTACCATTGGCGTCACTATCCTGTGTTTTTACAGCCAGAGCAGAATCTCGAAGCCCTTGGCGCGACCGGTGGGGCATTTTCCGGTACTGCTTTCCAGGGGGACGACGGCAATACCCGGTTCTACTTCACCGAACGTTTACCTGCATACGATCTGTATTCCGGTTATCGCGAAGTTCAGAAGTGTGCCCGGCCTGGCCGCCGGCTGGATAAAGTGGAATCCGTTAAGCAAGTGTTGAGCGAGCTGCCCCAAGGTGTGAGCTGCGATTTCCGCGATCCTAAAGTCTGGTTTGATAAACAACAACAGCGTTATTTCATGTTGCTGGGTGCTGCGGTGGACAACGATCCCGCAGTGTTGCTTTTCACCTCGCCAAACGGCGATGACTGGATATTTGACCATGTGCTCTATCGGGCAGATAAAATGTTTAGCCAACACGGAGGGCGTTGTGTGGAATGCCCGGACTTTTTCCCGATTGGGGATAAATGGGTGCTAATCATGGGGATCGTCGGCTATACGGAAGCGGAAACCGGGCGGCATAACTTGCTTTATGCCCTGACAGGCGAGTTTAGTCAAGGACGCTTTACCCCGGATGATAAAGCATTGCAGACTCTTGATTTCGGGACGGATTTTTATGCGCTGCAGACGTTCCGCGATGGGGAAAAGACTATTGGTTTTGCCTGGCTGTACAACTGGGCCAGCAAAAAGAACGCAGACTCAGTCTACAACGGTGAAATGTCGCTACCACGTCAGTTTGCACTAAATGACGCCGGGCAGGTGTGTATGCTACCCGTGCCGCCGCCAATTTCTTGTGTCATCCAACAACACGAGCATCTCCGGGCATGCTCTGAAGGGCTGTTACAGCTCACCCTGGATGCGTGGCAATCATTCTCGCTACAGCTTAAAGGAAAAGATATCCACACGTTATATCTGACGTTGCAGGGCGAATATGGGCAGCATATAACGCTACGCTATCACGAAGGTATGCTGACGCTACAAGCCGCCGGGCTGGACGATATGCGCTACAGCGTTCAAGTGACTGAACTCAGCGAACTGGATCTGTTCTTTGATGCGGGAATTGTTGAGGTGTTTGCCAACCAGGGAAGCCAGTGCGGCACGCGTCGCTACTTCCATATTAGTTCATGCCAGCACATCGCCCTGGAATACAATACGTCCGCGATGCTCACCACGGCGTTACTCTCACAATATCGTACGACATGGGGTCATCAATAATGAGCTTAGAAGCAACCATGCATGGTCAGAGTATTGTCTGCCTGGGCGAACTCTTGATTGATTTTGTTTGTACCGACATCGATCAGGGTCTTGTAAAAGGGGAGAACTTCCTCAAGAAAGCGGGCGGTGCACCGTCAAACGTTGCGGTAGCGATTACCCGTCTTGGGGGGAATGCTCGGCTGGCTGCACAGGTAGGCAACGATCCTTTTGGCGAGTTTTTGATCGAGACGCTGCGTCAGGAATCAGTGGATACTGCTCTGATTATTCGCGATAACTCTCTTCCCACAACCCTGGCTTTTGTGGGGATACAACACGACGGCGAGCGTGATTTTGTTTTCTGCCGTGGGGCTGATGGCAATTTATCGCTGCAAAGTTTGCCCACTGATTTTCTAAACGGTAGCGGGATCGTTCACCTCGGGGCGGCCACTGGCTTAATGGACGGTGAGTTGTATCGGACCTACGCCACGATCGCTCACAAGGCCAAAGAGCAGGGCAAAATGCTCTCTTTCGATCCTAATTTTCGCAGCGGTTTGTGGGGGGGTAATGAAGCTGAATTTATTCGCCGTTGCGAGCCCTTCCTGAACATGGCTGATGTTGTCAAAATGAGTGAAGAAGAACTGGAATTTATTACCGGCAAAACTGACATGATTCAGGGATGCCGATATTTACACGACCGGGGAGCCACCTTTGTTACCATCACCCTTGGCAGTCAGGGAACCTGGGCTAGCCATCGGGACAGGAATCAAACTCTGGTTCCTTCTATTGCGGTCAATTCTGTCGATTCAACGGGAGCTGGGGACGCTTTTGTTGGTGCTTTACTGCTGCGCTTTATGCAGCGGGACACCCGAGCGATAACCTTCGATGATTTCGTGGCGGATGTCACGTGGGCCAACAAAGTCGGTGCCTTAACCTGTACACGCTTCGGTGCAATCGACGCTATTCCGTCTTTGGCTGAACTGGCGTAAACGCATAGAACAACATTCCGGGATTTCTTTTCAGCCATAAAAAGAGGAGAGCTTCAAAAGCCCTCCTCTTTTTTATCAATGAACTCAAATAAAAATCTATACGCCGCTAGGCACAGGCGTAGGGCGGAACGCATTTAGCGTTTTGTCGAGCACGACTTGAGCGTCACTTCCCGAGTCCAGAACAGTATTTTGCTTCGACGCTGTCTCAACCTGCACCATGGTGACGTCAAGCGGTACCAGATCCCTGACTGACAGCATAGAACTCACCTGCGCCTCGAAACAGGAATCTGTTTTTGCCGTGTGGGAATCTGCCACGTGGGTCGTCGCCACAATACGGTTGTCAGAAATATAATTTCCGCTGCCTGAAATCACACGGATGATGACCGGTTTGGCCCCGAGTGGTTTAATAAACTGCGCGCCAATTGATTCAGAAATATGATTAGCAATCAGAGAATTATTGCTGCCGTTAATATATAGCAGGCCATACAAATCATCTAAACCGTTATCATAGGCTTGCATTGGTTCCCAGGGCTCATTCTCGCGGAAGAAATGGTTAGAAGACACCAGAACCTCGGCGCATTGATTGTCAAGCACCAGCATACCTGGATAAAACGAGTGCAGCCTGTTGCTGCTTATTGTAGAACGTACCACGCTGGAGAAATGGACGCTGCTTGAACCGCGAGGGAAGACATTATTGGCAGTCACTAACAGGCCAGCAAAGTTCTCAGCATAAATAGAATAACCTTTGTATCCAGCACCGATCAGGTTATCGGTGATTTTTGATGCCTGCCCTGACCCACGCAGCTCAATACAGTTCCCGCATTCGGCAATAAAATTGTCATGCACTGACAGGGCATCAGCATCATAGCTGATGAAGCCGTGCTCTAAATACACAAAACTCATACCGTTAACGCGAAATGAGTCCTGGGCGCTGGCAATATAAATACCAGTTTTACCGTTCACATAGGTATTTTCAGGATCGTTATTGCCTGAGCCATCATCGACAAAGTGTAAACCATCAATACAGAAATTTGTGAACTCAACGGAGCTGATACGTGGGTCGCCATCGCGTTTTACATAAAACGCGGCACCTTTATACTCTTCATCACCCGACAGCGGAGACAGGTCAACCATGACCCGGCTACCTCCAGGCCACACTTCATGCCAGTTTGAGGTGTCTGAAGTATTGAACCGAATGCTTGAGGAGGTAAAACCATGGCCGGAGCCCATGATTTTAAGAAAGCTGATGTCAATTAAGACCTGCGTCTTCAGAGGGTAATCTCCCGGTGGAATATAGATAACCGCTCCCGGTTTCCCGCTTTCATCAATATCAACTTCAGTTTGTCTCGTTTTAATATCGGAGATAATACTGTTGATTACTTCGCCAATGTCGTTATACGGATTGCCAATATTCCATTCTGTTACATCATAATAATTTGCACTGGACATTAATTTAATACTCCTGAGTCGTTAAAACACAATTAAAAATCGCGCCCCCCGCTCGGGGGCACTTTTATTAAAAATCAATGTGAGGACTGAATAGTCATAGAGTCAGCCAGTTCCGCAGGTTGCGCACGGTTATTTTCCAGTTCGCGCTTTGCCAGATCGACTTTTATTCTTTCGAGGAGTGCATTGTTTAATTTAAAGTAACGCGCTAAATATGCGCTGACAAAATAGCTTAGCATTGGCATGAGCGAGAACATGATGATAATCCATTGGACCGTCTCAGGATTCTGCTGCGGCTTATTGGCGATGTAACCGGTAGAGGACAGAACCCATGCAACGATTGCTCCGGCCACAGCTAGGCCCATTTTCAACATAAACAGGTTGCCCGCAAATGAGATGCCAGTCAGGCGCTTGCCAAATTTCCAATCACCGTAGTCGTCAACGTCGGACATCATAGCCCACAGGATGGGGCCTGACTGAATTAAGTGCAGAACATTAATGATGATAAATAGGGATAACAGCGGCGTCAGTGACGCAGGGTTAACAAACCACAATGCGAATGACAGTATTCCAAGAATAACGTTGAGTACGCGGAAAAGCTTAATTTTATCAAAGCGATCGGTAAGGGGTTTGGCAATAATACTTCCCAACATATTGCATGCAACTCCCAGCGCCATAAAGAAGGTAATAAACCCGACAGAAGCATGCATAACATAAGTTGCATAATAAATCGTGACCGCCCCACGAATAAAAGCGGGGAAAACGTTAAGGAAGGTTATAGAAATCATCAGTAGCCATTGATCATTTTTAATGATGTCTTGCAGGTCACGTTTTAACGATTCATTGGCTTTTACTGAAACAACACGTTCCTTAATACTGGAAAAACAGAAAAGGAACATTAAGGTGGCGGCCCCACCCATGATTATCATAGTCATCTGAAAGCCGGAAGCCCGGCTGCCATTACCCAGCCAGTCGGTCAGAGGTAAGATAGTCGATGAGACGATAAGCGTCGCCAGACCATTCAGGAAGAAGCGCCATGACAAACAGCTCATACGCTCTTTTTGATTAAGCGTAATGACACCGGCGACTGAGCAATAGGGAATATTGATGGCAGTATAAATTAGAGACATAACCAGATAGGTCACCCAGGCATAAATTATTTTCCCATTCATGCTCAGATCTGGCGTGGTGAACATCAATATCGCCCCCAAACCAAAGGGTATTGCCATCCACAGTAGCCACGGTCTGAATTTACCCCAACGACTTTGGGTGCGATCGCAAATAGCCCCCATCACGGGGTCGCTAAATGCATCGAAAATACGAATAACCAGAAATAACGTCCCGACAATCGCAGGATCCAGTCCATAAACATCGGTATAAAACCAGGTCAGGTAAAGTGCCAGAACGCTCCAGATCATACAGGAACCTGCATCACCCATACCGTAACCAACCTTTTCTCTCAGGCTGAGCTTCTCATAAGCGCTCTGCTTTTCAATTACTGAAGCAGACATATACACCTCATTGAATAAACTTGGATATAAAGTACTGACCGTTATGGAAGTACCCACGAAAAAATGGAAAAATTGAGCCCGCCGTGGACATGCAGAATCACGTGACACACAACAGTGTGCGTACACTATAGAAGGTGAGGAAAGCGAAAAATGTAAGCGAGGACACATGTCTTTTCGTTACATAAAAACGGATGTTGCCCTCACTATAATTTGGTTATTCGTCAGATAGTATTAACGAAAATTTTCAGAAAACCGAGCTTCAAATTTCGCTTGAAGGGAGTTTTAACTCTAATTCAGTCGGGAAAAACTCAAGGTTTCGCAGCCGGGTATACCGCTCCAGCGCTTCAGTGAACGCCAGACCGCTGACGGTGACCGGCCCCTTTTTCAGTTGTTCCAGTGGCGAAATGCGCTGCCCCTCAGGAATTCCCCGCAGCTCAGTGACGAAACATACAAGTGTGGTTGCTTCGGGCAACAGAAGCTTATTCTGAAGCAGCAACTCGGTAGCAAAATCAAACATCAGACCGGGGTTTTCATTACTGAGCCATGCACGGGGGTAAAGCAGGCGTTTCAGCCGGAAAGTCCACTGAAAATAACCAAATTCATGATAGCCGTAACACTCCATTATCTGCGCGATATGTTCCCTGCAAGTGGTTTCACGTTCGGCATAGCGAGAGAGGACTTACGGACGGCGTATATTAAGCTGTATAGCGACAAAATGCTGAACACCTGGTAGAACCTGGGTTAAATCCTTAAAGTAACATCAGCAAAGCCCGCTTCTGGCTCGGAGCGGACGGGGCGTGGAACTGAGGGACTGCATTGAGCGAGAAGCGGACATTTTGATTGCAGCAGATATGTAGAAAGGAGTCCGGGTTAGCTGCAATGATTTAAGGCTCTCAGGCTTATTGAGGTGAAAAATAAGATAAACTCATTTAAGTATTCATTTTTCATTGGAGGGCGATTTGTGAAGCCGTTATGGTGGGTACAATCAGCGGTAAATAACCCAATACCCGGTCACTGTAATGAGTATGACCGGGAGCAACACAACGCGTGTCAATCCGCCTTCTCGTTCAGTCTTTCACGCATAAATTCAATAAACACCTGAGTTTTCGCGGGTAGCAGTCGCGTTTCAGTCAGAGCATAAATCGTGACCACTTCCCCCTTCCAGTCAGGCAATACCCTGATCAGTTTATTATCCGCAACGTCTTCCCCGACAATTTTGTCAGGCAAAATCGCAATGCCTGCACCCATTGAGGCAAAACGACGCATCATACCAATGCTGTTCATCTGAAAACGCCCGGAAACTCTGAGGCTAATCCGGTTCCCTTCGCGCTGTAAGTTCCAGTGACCGGGTTTATCCTGCCGCATACCAATACATTCATGATCCGTCAGCTCATCAGGGTTACCGGGAGTGCCATTCAGAACTAAATAGTCGGGGGATGCGTAAAGGCCGCGCGTAAGCGATCCGAGCTTACGCGCAATGAGGCCAGAATTGGGCAGACTTCCCATGCGAACAGCCAGGTCATAGGGCTCTGACACCAAATCAACATTTCTCGGTGTTAAATCAAAATCGAAGCTGATACCCGGATAGCAGTCCGAAAACGCTTTGATAATCGGCGCGAGAATAACGACTGCAAAATCGGCCGGTAAAGAGACCCGCAACATGCCTTGTGGCTGAGCAAGGAGAGAACCCAGTTGTTCATGCGCCAGACGCGCTTCATCAATGATGCGCCGGCTTCGTTCGTAATAAATCTGACCGGCTTCGGTCAGTTCAATCTTACGTGTCGTCCTGTGTAACAGTCTGAGGCCGATAAACTTTTCAAGCTCGTTTATTTTACGCGATAGCGTGGAATTAGGCATGCCGAGGGCTTCAGCTGCACCACGAAAACTGCGTGCTTTGACGACCTCGACAAAGTAAGACATGTGGTTGAGAAGTTCCATGTTGATTGTGCCATGAGTGGAATATTCAATTCTGATATTAGCTATTTATCCCAAAAACTAACAGGCTATACTTTAATCATTCGCAGGGGAGATGAAAAAAGCCTGCTTAAACCCTGATAAGAGCTCTTAAGTATCAGGTACTTAATTATAATCCACAGGATAAATACCATGAGCTTTGAAAAATTCACCGCTGATAACGCTGCCATGCTGTTAATTGACCATCAGGTCGGCACCATGGGCTGGGCCAAATCCATGCCTTTTGAAGAACTTAAACGTAATGCACTGATGCTGGCCAAATCTGCTGCAATTCTGAATATGCCGGTGGTACTGACCTCAAGCATGGAAGAGTATGCACAGGGCCCACTAGTTGAAGAACTGAAAACCATTCTGCCAACAGAGTTTGAAGCAAGAATCAAACGCCTGGGCATCGTTAACGCCATGGACGATGAGAACTTTGCAGCCGCGGTTAAGGCGACTGGCAGGAAAAAACTGATTATTGCGGGCGTGACCAATGACGTGTGTACGGTATACCCGGCACTGACGCTGGTTGCAGCAGGCTTTGATGTGCAGGTCGTAGCTGACGCCGGTGCTTCACCAACCAAAATGGCTGATGACATTGCGCTACGCCGCATGGACAAAAATGGCATTACCCTGACCACAACCAATCAGCTGATTGCTGAGCTGGCAGGAAGCTGGGCAACACCTCAGGGGGAGAAGCTGGTCCAGGTATTAATGGAATCCTTTCAGTAAGGAATAAACCGGCATGCCCGTTCGGTCGCGTTTTACGCCATACGTTCGGGTTTGCGTTCCCGGACAGAAGGGTAATGACAATGCTTAAAATAGAAAACAGCAGTAAACATCAGCATGGCTCGGGCGGTTTCGGTATCGATATTCTCTGGCCGGGAATGGTTCAAAATTCAGACGACAGTGGTATTGGTGCAATTGGCCGTATTGACCAGGCAAATGTCAAAGCAGGCACGGTGATTTCAATGCATCCCCATAAGGATGATGAAATTCTCACCTATATGCGTAAAGGCAGAATGCTGCATCTGGATACGGTCGGTAATGAGGAAGAAATTTCTGATACCCGACTGATGCTAATGAACGCCGGACACACCTTCCAGCATGAAGAGCGCATTCTGGGGGAAAACGGCGAGACAATGCAATGTCTGCAGATTTTCATTCGCCCCTCAGAAAGCGACCTGGCACCACAGGTTCAGTTCCATGACTTTGGCACGCCTTACAGTGACAATAACTGGCGGCTGATTGCCGGCCCTGAAAACGCGCCGTTAACTTTCCGTTCTCAGACGTGGGTACAGGACACGCGGCTTGCGAAAGGTAGCGAGCTGAAGCTGCCAGCTGTTCCGTTCAGAAACGTGGTGCGCCTGCTCTATGTCTTTGAAGGCACTGCACGGATTGGTGAAACCGCCCTTAAGGCGGGTGAGAGTATTATTATCGAAAGCGACGACGTTCACACCGTCACCGCACTGGACACCACTGATCTGGTGCTCTTCACCACTGACCCGACGGCAAAAGTGTTCCGTGGCGGCATGTTCAGTGGAAATATGCGCCCGCGCCTGTAATGGTATTTATAAAATTTCACAGGCAGCTCAGTCATTTTTCAGTTAACCGGCGGAATACAGCACTTTGAATTGATTACTGCCCAACGCCGGATGATTTTTATCACCCTGCATCCGGATATTGATTTTTCATTTTAATTCAATATTCAAAATAAGATATTACTGAATCTATTTATGTATCCAGTCAGCATGCTGAACAGCTGCATTAATTTTGTGTTCTTTATTAATGCAGCCCTGTTCTATCGACCTATCTTCTTATCAGGACACAGGAAAAGAAAAATGGATAAATTATTCACCCCGTTCAAACTCGGGCATTTAACGCTGAACAACCGTCTGGTGATGGCTCCTATGACCCGTAGCCGTGCTGAATATGACGGCACGCCAGCTGACCTTGCGGTTGAATACTATGCACAGCGCGCCGGGGTAGGTCTTATCGTTGCAGAAGGGACACAGCCCAGCGATGACGGACAGGGTTACTTAATGACGCCTGGTATTTACACTGACGCGCACGTGGCTGGCTGGAAACAAATCACTTCAGCCGTTCACAATAAGGGGGGTCATCTGTTCATCCAGCTTATGCATACTGGTCGCATGAATCATCCTGACAATACGCCGCACCATCGTCAGGGCGTGGCTCCTTCCGCTATTGCCCCCGGCGTACAAATGTTTACTGCAACCGGCATGCAGGATATTCCAGTGCCTCGCGAACTGACGACGGAAGAAATCCACAGCACGATTGCTGATTTCCGCTATGCGGCAAGGCGTGCTGTTGAGGCCGGTGCCGACGGCGTAGAAATCCACGGTGCTAATGCCTATCTGATACACCAGTTTTTAGCACCAAGCGCCAACCAGCGTACCGATGAATATGGCGGCTCCATTGAGAATCGTGCCCGTTTTGCGCTGGAAGTGGCGGCAGCCATTGCAGATGAGATTGGTGCAGGCAAAACCGCGATCCGTCTTTCCCCGGGCAGTCAGATTTGGGGTATTAACGAAGGTGAAGAAGGTCCGGCGCTTTATCGTTACCTGGTTGCTGAGCTGAATAAGCTCGGACTGAGCTACCTGCACATTATGCATATGGGCAATGAGGCACTGCTGGGTGAACTGCGGGCGTTATGGGCGCAACCGCTGATACTGAATCGCCCCGGGAAAAGCAGAGAAAGCATCGGTGATGATATCCAGTCCGGATTTGCAGAACTGGAATCTTACGGCCAGATGATTCTGGCTAACCCGGACTTCACCAGCCGTGTTAAAACAGGGGCTCCACTGAACAGTGCCGATCCGGCGACCTACTATGGTGGTGGTGTCGAAGGATATATTGATTATCCTTCAATTTAGTAATTTATTATGCCAATAAAGAGGATAAGCCTTTAGGCATATCCTCTTTTTAATTTCAGTGCCCGACCATATTGCTCTTGTCTTGCAGGTTAATGATATTACTGACTCATCATTAACCCCACTACGTAGACAGTTTCGTCATACCCACGTTTATACTTAACCAATATGTAACTTAAAATATTGATGAGTTGGGCTGATAGCAACGTCCGCTTCTGGCACGAAGCCGTCCTTCAGCCCCCTCAAATTGATGAATCCACCTAATAAACCCTAGCGAATTACCCCCTCTAATCAACTAAATCACTCTGCGTTATCCTTTATCGACACAACAACTGAAGGGTAACGTCATGCAAACGGTAAAACTGAACAACGGTCTCGACATGCCCCTGCTGGGCTTTGGTGTCTTTCAGATGACGAATGCCGCCGAGTGCGAGCGCGCCGTCATCGATGCTATCGACACGGGATATCGCCTGATTGATACGGCGGCGTCCTATATGAACGAAACCCAGGTCGGGAACGCGCTGAAACAGAGCGGGATTGCACGCCATGAACTCTTTGTGACCACCAAGCTGTGGCTGCAGGACACGAGCTACGACGGTGCGAAAGCACAGTTCGAACGTTCCCTGAACCGACTGCAGCTGGACTATGTTGACCTGTATCTGATCCACCAGCCCTACGGCGATGTCCACGGTGCCTGGCGTGCCATGGAAGAGCTGCAACAGGCTGGCAAGATTCGCGCGATTGGCGTCAGCAATTTCCATCCGGACAGACTGGCCGATCTTATCGCCTTCAACAAAGTGACCCCTGCGGTTAACCAGATTGAAGTAAATCCCTTCAATCAGCAGCTGCATGCCGTGCCGTGGATGAAAAGCCGCGGCATTCAGCCGGAAGCCTGGGCACCCTTTGCAGAAGGTAAAAACGGGCTGTTCCAGCATCCTGAACTAACCGCCATCGGTGAGAAATACGGCAAAAGCGTGGGCCAGGTTGTTCTGCGGTGGATCTTCCAGCGCGGCATCGTTTCGCTGGCAAAATCAGTGCGTATAGAACGCATGCAAGAGAATATCAATATCCTCGATTTCGAGCTCAGTGCAGAAGATATGCTACAGATTACCGCGATAGATACCGCAACCAGCGCCTTCTTCTCCCACCGCGATCCGGCACGCGTTGAATGGCTGGCAGGCCGCAAACTCGACGTCTAAGCCACGGCAAAAAGGAACGCATGACATGCAAAAACGTTATTTGGGTAAATCCGGGCTTGAAGTGTCGGCCCTCGGACTCGGTTGCATGGGGCTCAGCCACGGCTACGGCCCGGCAACAGACACCCGCCAGGCGGTCGAACTTATTCGTGGAGCGGTTGAACGTGGTGTGACCTTCTTTGACACCGCCGAAGTGTATGGCCCGTTTCTGAATGAAGAGGTTGTCGGCGATGCGTTAAAACCGTTTCGCGATCGCGTGGTTATCGCCACCAAATTTGGTTTTACCTTCGGTGCGGACAACAAGCAGCAGATTCTGAACAGCCGTCCGGAGCATATCCGCGAGGCCGTTGAGGGATCGTTACGCCGCCTCAAAACAGACGTGATTGATCTGCTGTATCAGCACCGCGTCGATCCCAATGTGCCGATAGAAGATGTTGCCGGAACGGTGAAAGACCTGATTGCGGAAGGTAAGGTTAAGCATTTCGGTCTTTCCGAAGCGGGTGCCCAGACCCTTCGTCGCGCGCATGCCGTCCAACCGGTGACAGCCCTGCAGAGCGAATATTCCATGTGGTGGCGCGAACCTGAAAAAGAGATCCTGCCGCTGCTGGAAGAGCTGGGCATTGGATTTGTGCCCTTCAGCCCGCTGGGCAAAGGCTTCCTCACCGGATCGATTACGTCTGGCACCACCTTTGGCAAAGATGATTACCGCAGCACGGTACCGCGTTTCGCCGCTGAGGCCATTGAAGCCAATGAAAAGCTGGTGAAGTTATTGAGTGAGCTGGCCGCTGAGAAAGGGGTGACGTCGGCACAAATCGCGCTGGCATGGCTGCTGGCGCAAAAACCCTGGATTGTGCCTATCCCGGGCACCACCAAACTGCATCGGCTGGAGGAAAACCTGGGTGCCGCTGAGATTCTCCTGTCTCAGGAGGATTTGCTTCAGGTTACCCAGGCGCTTGAAACGGTAAAAATCGTTGGCGAGCGCTATTCGCCAGAGCATCAGGCGCGCGTAGGGCGTTAATCCACAAGCGGGCCCGCGGCGTATTGTGGGCCCGCTATTCTGAATACCGCAGCGCATCGATCATCAGCGCAAACGCGGGAGGATGCTGCTTGCGGCTGGGGTAATAGAGGTAGTACCCGGGGAACGACGGACACCAGTCCTGCAGAACCTGAATAAGCTCGCCTGAATGGATATATTCCTCAACCCTGTCCTCTGGAACACAGGCGACGCCAAAACCCGATAACACCGCATCAATTCTTTCTGCCAGCAGATTAAAGGTTACCTGCCCTTCAACCCTGACACGTAGCGGCTTCCCTTCCCTCTCGAACTCCCAGTGATACAGACCACCGGCTGTCGGCAGGCGCATATTGATACACCGATGGTACTGCAGGTCGTGCGGCGTTTCAGGAACCGGGTTGAGGGCAAAATAGTCTGGCGATCCCACCACCGCCATCCGCATATCCGGCCCAATCCTGACGGCAACCATGTCCTTATTAACGCTTTCTCCCAGTCTGATCCCGGCATCAAAACGTCCTTCAACAATATCGACAAAGCCGTTATCGACCACCAGTTCGACATTGATTTGCGGATATTGCCTGAGAAAGGGTTTTAGCTTTGGCCAGACCAGACTCCGCGCGGCATGCTCGCCCGCCGATAAACGGATATTGCCGGAGGCGGTGCCATTCAGTTGCACCAGTGATGTCAGCTCCTGCTCGAGATCGGCAAAGCGCGGTTCAAGGCAGGCAATGATTCTCTCGCCCGCTTCTGTGGGGGCAACGCTGCGGGTCGTGCGGGTCAAAAGACGGATGTTTAAGCGTTCTTCAAGCGCTTTCATCGCGTGGCTCAGCGCCGACTGGGACACTCCGAGCTTGCCTGCCGCCTTGGTAAAACTTCGCTCCCTGGCGACCACAAGGAAGATCTGCAGTTCATTGAAGTTTTCTTTAAGCATGGGCTGTTTCCTTTTTAGCGCCGTTACTGACATGGCTGTCATATCGCCGTCAGTCTGCTGACAGCCCGGATCGGTATAGTGCCAGATAAGGTCATGGTGAAGCACCCATGGCAATAACAACCTGATGCTGATATTGAGTTAAAGAGGTAAACAACATGAAAGCAACACGCGCAACGCTCCTTTTCATGGGGTTAATGACGATGAATGCCGCATCTGCGGCCGTTCACATTACCCAGACCGATGGCAAAGAGAAGATCGGCGTGGTCTCTGCCAGCAATGCTTATACGCTGAATGAGTTATCGAATGCCCTTTCTCGCAAGGCCGATGAACAAGGGGCCAGTACCTACAAAATAGTGTCAGCTACTGGCAAGAATCGCCTGCATGGCGTGGCAGAAATCTATAAATAAACCGTTATTGTCCTGGCAGGGATGATGTCATCGAAAATGGACTTTCCTCAACACTTAACACTTCAAGCCATTTCCCTTCATCATCACTGCGCATAAATCACCCATCCCCGATGATGACTTTTACCCGGTTAATCCTCTCCTTCCAGTGTTTCTAAACGTAACCCAATGGAAAAAAAATGTTTCGTTCGGGTTAATTCGTTCATATCAAAATTAAGAATATTCCTGGTTTTCCATTAGCCATTGTCATCAATTGATCGCGCTCAAAAAAATTTTAAAATATAAAAAATAGTATAGCCACGAAACAATTCACCACAGTTAAAGCACGTCATATTGTAATTGCCACTTCAATACAAAATATTCATCTGGCATGACAGTATTTCATTTCACCCACTGTCCGTTAAGTGTTGCTTCTCTCCGCTGACTGGCAGGCGAAAAGGTAAGCTGCAATGAACAAAATTTACCGCGTTGTCTGGAGCACCGCCCTGGGGCTCTGGGTAGTTGCATCCGAAACAACCCGCAGCCGTAAAAAAGGACGTGTGCGCCGTGCGCTCCGCGTGGCGGCCGCCAGTACCCTCGCCAGCCTGCTGCTCTCTTCCACGGTACTGGCAGATGAAACCCTGAACTGGAGCCAGGCGGGCAGCTATCAACCTGCGCCGGATAAAGACGGGGTGTATGACGACTACGGCTATTTTGCGACGCTCAGCGACGCCATTGCCTCCCTGCCGGATGCGCAGCACAAAACCTATGCTGGCGGCACGAAGTTGACCATTAATGGCCCGGTACCGAACATTCAGATGGGGAACAACGGCACTTCCGTCAGTAAAACCCTCAAAGAGCTGCTGACATCGGGCGCGATGAAATCGATCACCGACAGCCAGGGTAATAAAATCACCCTCGCCAATATCGATCAGTTCGTGGTCTCTTCGGGCTACAACGAGCCGAATGCCAATAAAAACATGAACCTGACTTTGCCGGGCACCAGCGGCGGGGTTGAACAGATCAACATCTTTGATTCAGCAGATTTTCAGGACGCCGGGACTAACACCCTCGGGGATATCAGCGTTCGGATCTACGATTTCGACAGCATTTATCAGTACAACCATTTCGGCATCAGCCATATCACCGACGACGGCGGTGATGTCACCCTGGATATCGGGGCGGATACCACCGGCAGCACGGCGATTGCCGATGCGCAAAATACCCTGCGTCTGTACACCAAAAACACCGAGCTGACCCGGGCAGAAGGCGCAACGGGCAACACCAGCCAGACGCACTGGCAGTCAGATAACTATATTCAGTTTGGCGGGGCGATCGCGCTGCCGACCGAAACCACCAGCGGCAGCGGTTCGCTGAACGCCTGGAACAAAACCATCGAGTTGCCGACCTACACCCAGGATGCCGACGGCAACGTGGTGGCCGGACCGGGCAAAAGCTTCACCATCAATTCCCTGAGCGATATCGCTACGGTGAATAATTTCCTCACCCAGTCTGCAAACGGCACGCCGTCGCAGCTACAGCTGTGGCTGCTCGGCGAAGAGACCATTAACGGCAACAAAGTCACCGACGGTGCCGGGGTGCAGGATGCGTACCAGGCGATCATCAAAGAGCTGCTCGATGCCAAGCAAACTCAGGACGTCAACTGGACCTATAACCTCTGGTCAGACGATCAGAACCACAGCGGCAACGCCACCCAGGGGGCGGGCACCATCAGCGTAATTTTCGCCACCGGAAAAGATGCGCTGGGTGAAATCACTAAACAGGGGAGCCTGGCGGTTTCCGGGAGCCATCTCGGGGTAATGCATGCTGAGAAGGACGCGCAGATCGTTAACAACGGCGCGCTCAACACCTGGAATGACACCGGCTATCGCGCCGACGGCATGTATGCCAGCGGTGCCACCGCAGTGAATAACGGCACCCTGAACGCCGGGCTGTTTATGGAAAAAGACGGGTCGCGGGTCAGCCATATTGACGTCAGCAATGTCGATCTTAGCAATCAGGGTTCGACAGGGATTTACGCCACCGGCAACAGCAGTGTCACCAACAACGGCACGCTGAACGTGGCGCTGGCGGATAACAGCAACGGGCTGGCAGAGGGGATCCACGCGGAAGGCAACACTACAGGAGTGAATAACAGCCTGATCAACGTGGTCAACAATCCGCGTAATGCGCTGGGCAATGCAACGGCGTATGGCGTCAACGTTCTCGGCGACTCCTCCTTCACCAACGCCAGCAGCGGTGCCATTACGCTGGGTAGGGAAATGGAAGGCGCAACCAGCACCAGCAACGATGCAGTGATGGAAGGCGCCAGCGCGCTAAGCGCGGCGATCCGCAGCCAGAGCACCGGCGATGTGATCAATGACGGGATGATCCTGCTGGCGAAATATGTCCGTAACGCCGTCGGGATGCTGTCGGACGGGGGCGCGGGTAACGTCATCAACAACGGCCGTATCGACGTGCTGGGCACAGCGCTGCCGGGCACCGGCAATATGGCGGGTAACTTTGGCCTGTACGCCCACGACGCAGCCGGGGTGATTAACAACGGGGCAATTAACGTGGGTGGCGCGGGGAATAACGGCCTGCGCGTGTATGCCGATAATGCCGATGCTCATGCGGACTCTACCGCGACCGGGGCCATCACCGTCATCAAAAATACCGACGGCTCCGACGATCTGAAATACCGCAACTATGCGGTGTATGTGGCCAGCCGCGATCAAAGCCATCAGGCCACGGCGAATATCGACTCCGGCATTACCCTCAACGCCCAGGGCGCGATTGGCGTTCACGTGCGCAATAACGCCGAGGCAAATTTAGGTAAAAACACCACCGTCTCCTTCAACAACAGCGATCAGATTGGCTACTACGCGTATGGCGAAAACGCCCGTATCAACCTGGATAACCTGACGCTGAATGACAACCAGCAGACCAACACCACCCTGTTTATGCTCGATCACGGCGCAAGCTTTGACGGGGATAACATCGGCTACGATTTGACCCTCACCGGGGATAAGTCGGTTGGCGTGCTGGCGAACGGCACGGGCACGACGGTCAGTACCGGTAAAGCCAAAATTCATGTCAGCAACGAAGGCGGCGTCGGGGTGGAAGTCACCGGCGGAGCCAGCGGCACCATTGCCAACGGCGCGATTGTGCTGGATCACGACAACACCACCGCCGTGGTGGTTGACGGCCAGGGTCACGATCTCGACGGTTCTGACAGCAGCCAAACCTTCGCCACCTCGGTAACATCTGATGCCGGGATCGCGACGCTCGACAGCCAGAGCGGCGTCACCGGCTATTATGTCAGTCATCAGGGCGTGCTGACCCTGAACGGCACCTCGAGCCTCGATATTCGCGGGCAGAACAATATCGGCGTCAATCTGGATACCGACGGCACGCTGGATAATCAGTCCTCCTCTGCGCTGACCGTCAGCGGCAATGGCCGTCAGTCCGGCAACATTGGCGTGCTGGTCAACGGCGCGAACGCCAACGTCAAACAGCTCGGCACCGTGACCGCCAACGGCGGCGAAGCGGCGGTCAAACTGCAAAACGGTGCGACGCTGAACATCTCCGGGACCAACAACCACATTACCGCCGCTGACGGCGCGGATGCGATCCTGTTGGCGAGCGGGGCAAAACAGCTCACCGCATCGAATACCCGGATTGACGTCACGGGCTCCGGGGCGGGTATTCAGAACGATGCCAATAACTCCGATATCCAGCTCAATAACGTTGTCATCAATGCCGGTGACGGCCCGGCGATCAGGACCTCTGTCTCCCTGAACGCAGGGGGTTCAAATAACATCCTCAACGTGACCGGGAATGATGCATCGGGCAGCGGTGCGGGTTTTGCCTTTGAAAATAAAAACTCCAGCGATCTGATTCAGGGTAAAGATCTGAATATCGGCGGCAGCTACGTCATTAACGTCGGCAATGCAGCGGGCGATGCCAACGGCAGCGGTATTCGCGCGAGAACGACGGGGAATGTGACGACCTCCACCACCATTAACATCAACGACAAAACCGGCGGCAGCGCACTGCTGGCCGAGAATGCCAAAACGGTCACCAACAGCGGCAAAATCACCACCGCCAGTGACGGTGCAGCAGCCATCAACGCCAAAGCCGCCACCACCTTCACCAACACCGGCGATGTGGAATCCACCAGCACCCGCAGTACCGCTTCACTGGTGGATCTCTCCGGCACTGACGATGACACCGGCAACAGCAAAACCGTGCTCAATAGCGGCGCCCTGAAAACTGCCAGCCAAAACTCCGTGGTGCTGAACGTCAGCAGCGATACCAACAACAGCATCACCAACCGCGGAGACCTGATCGCGGCGAACGGTGGTACTGCACTTTTAAGCGCTGCAGGCAGCGACACGATTTTATTTGAAGCTGGAAATGTTACCGGTAACGTTCTGGCCGGTGACGGCGATGACAGCTTGCAGATTACCGGGGGCAGCGTCGCCAGCCGCATCAACATGGGTAACGGCAGCGATACCTTCGCCTGGAATGCAGGCACGCTCGCAGGCAGCGTGGACTTCGACGGCAGCCAGGGCAACGATCGCGCGAACATCGGTAACGTCGATTTAGGCCAGCTGACGCATGCGATCACCGCCTCCAGCGGCGGCAACGCGCTGACCTTCACCGACACCCACGGCAGCGCCGCGAAAATCGGCACCTTCGCCAGCGACGATCTCAGCAAAGGCACCAACATCGGCAGCGGCTGGAACAGCCTCACGGTGACGGGCAGCCAGGCGGATATGCGCGTGGTGGATAATCTTGCTGGCGTCAGCACACTTAACATCAACGATGGCGCAACGCTGCGTGCGGGGGATAACGCAGTCACCTCCGGCCAGCACAGCATCGGCAATCTGGATGTCACCACGGCAGGTGCGGACAGCAAACTGGTGCTGGACGGCGACAGTGATTCGGTTTACAGCGGTGTTATCGGCGGTGATGGTCAACTCGAACGCGCGGGTTCCGCCACCACCATGCTGCTGGGCGATAACACTTATACCGGCCAGACCACCATCGACAGGGGAACGGCGCTGCAGGTCGGGAACGGGGGTATTGCCGGGGCGCTCTCCACCGTGACCCGCATTCTGGATAACGGCCTGTTCACAATTAATCTCAGCAAAGAGCAAACCCTCGGCGGCGTAATCAGCGGCAGCGGCAGCTTCCATCAGGACGGCAGCGGCCTGACGCGTCTTAATGGCGATAACGCGTATCAGGGTAAAACGAAAGTGAACCAGGGGTCGTTGATCATCAACGGCAACCAGAGCGCCGCCACGGGCGATGTGACCGTGGCGGATAACACCCTGCTCGGCGGGCACGGCACGATTGGCGGCAACGTGGTGATGGGCGACAACGCCACGCTGCAACCGGGCGACAGCGGCACCGGCACGCTGTTCGTCAGCAACGGCAAATCCCTGACCCTCGGCACAAATACGGTCTCTGATTTCGAATTCGGCGAAGCCTATAAACCGGGTGGCAACCTGAACGATCTGGTCGACGTGGCGGGCGATCTGACGCTCGGCGGGACGCTGAACGTCAGCACCGCATCCGGCGGCAGCTTCGGCCCTGGCGTCTATCGCGTCTATAACTACGGCGGCGCACTGCATAACGACGGTGGCCTGGTGCTCGGTTCATTGCCAGGCGGCACGTCGGACGACCACTACTATATCCAGACCGATATTGATCATGAGGTCAACCTGGTCAACGACGGTGGCATGTACCTGCAGTTCTGGGACGGCGTGGAAAACACCAGTACCCACGACCACGGTCCGAGCGGGATCGAAGGGGACGGACACGTTGACGGCGGGAACGGGGAATGGACATCCCGGGGCGATGTCGGGGATAACAACTGGACCACCGCCTCCGGGAAAGGTAACGCCCCGTGGGCGCAGTACGCTTATGCCATTTTCCAGAGCACGGCGGGTACGGTGACGGTGGACGACAAACTCGGCGACGTGCATTTTGCCGGGGGCCAGTTTGCCAGCGACGGTTATGTCGTGACAGGCGATGCGCTGTATGCCGTGGACACCCTCTCGGCGGCCTCCAAAGATGGTTCCGTTCCGGTCGATCCGTCGATTAAAAAAGGCGATCTGTGGCTGAACGTCGGCGACGGCACCGCCAGTTCTGAGAACTGGAAGGCGACCATTGAGTCCGACATCGTGCAGGCCAATCCGGGCGATAACATCGAGCTGGTCAAAGGCGGTACCGGGGTGCTGATCCTCAAAGGCGATAATGACTATCTCGGCGGTACGCGCATCGAGGGCGGCACCCTGCAGGTGCAGGGCAACCAGAACCTGGGCGCGGCGGATACCCGCATCACCATCAACAACAACTCCACCCTGCAGAACGGTGCCGACTGGCAAACCACGCGCGAGATCGTGCTTGGCGACGCGGGCGGTCAGCTCGATCTGAACAGCCATGCGCTGAACGATGACGGCGTAATTAGCGGCAACGGTAAACTGACGGTGCGCAGCAGCACGTCTACAGGCGACAGCCTGCTGACGCTGCTCGGCGACAATACTTATCAGGGCGGCACGGCGATTGTTGGTACCGATCGCCTTTCTTCGGTAGTCGTCGATGCTGAGACCTCCGCGGCGCTTGGCGTGGGCAGCAGCAACGTCGATCTGACCCACGGCGCGACGCTGAACATCAATAATGACAGTTCAACCCTGACGCACCACTTCACCGTCGACGACAGCCTGCTGACGCTAAACGACACCAGCGTGGCGGCAGATTCAGTGATCGATATCAGCAATAAAGGCGAGGTGCGGTTCAACGACACCGCCCAGGGCGACAACGTAAAAATTAACGTGGGCTCTGGCGCAGCGCTGGCGATGAACAACCGTTCGGATGCGGGCCAGGCGCAGATCGTCAACAATGGTCTGGTGAGCTTCAACAATGCCGCACAGGGCCGCAACGCGACGGTCAATAACCAGGCTGGCGGGACGGTCAGCATTGCCGCTGCCGACGATGAAACGGATATCGGTTCGCTGTTTGGCGCCGGTAACGTAGACCTTGGCGCGAAGACCCTGAACGAAGGCGCACTGAACCGGGACGATGCCATCAGCGGCATCATCAGCGGGGCGAACGGCAGCCTGGTGAAAGAAGGCGACGGCACGCTGACCCTGAGCGGCGACAACACCTACACCGGCACAACGCACGTTGAACAGGGCGTGCTGCTGGTCAACGGCGATCAGCACGCGGCGACGGGTGATGTGACGGTTGACGCGGGCACCACCCTGGGCGGGAACGGCATTATCGGCGGGGCCGTCACCGTTGCCGATAACGGCCATATCGCTGCGGGCGCGGATCTCAATAGCGTCGGTAAACTGACCACCGGTAGCCTGACCCTGGCGCAAAATTCGCAGCTCGACTATCAGCTTGGCGAGGCGTACATCGTCGGCGGTAAACTGAACGATCTGATCGACGTCAATGGCGACCTCAATCTCGACGGTAAGCTCAACATCACCCAGACCAGCGGCGGCAACTTTGGCGTCGGCGTTTATCGCCTGATTAACTACACCGGCAGCCTGCAAAACAACGGGCTGGATATCGCCAGTGCCCCGGAAGCCGCAGACAGCCTGTATGTGCAGACCTCGGTGAATCATCAGGTGAACCTGGTCAACCGTGCGGGACTCCAGCTGCGCTTCTGGGACGGCGCGGGCGGTAACGATGGCGTCATGAAAAACAACGGTGCCATCGACGGCGGCGACGGCATCTGGCAGAGCGGCGCCGGGAACGATAACTGGACCACCGACGGCACCAACCCATCGGGGGCGCTGAATGCGCAGTTCGATGACGATGCGTTCGCAGTGTTCGAAGGCGCAAAAGGCACCGTCACCGTGGATAAATCGCTGGGCGATGTGTGGTTAAGCGGAGCGCAGTTTGCGACCGACGGCTATGTGGTCCAGGGCGATGCGCTCAATACCCATACCGCCGATACCATCCTGCGCGTTGGCGACGGCACCATTGACGGCGCAGAGATGACCACCACCATCAACAGCGTGATTCAGGGAACGGGAGGCATCGACAAAACCGATATCGGCACCCTGGTGCTGAACGGCGATAACACCTATAGCGGCGGCACCACCGTCAGCGGTGGTGTCCTGAACGTTAGCGCGGACAACAATCTGGGCGTGCATGACACCACGCTGACCCTGAACGGCGGTACACTGCAATACGGTACAGGTTTCGACACCGACCGCCAGGTGGTGCTTGGCGAATTCGGCGGCGGCATCGATACCAACGGCAACACTGCCACGCTCTCGACGGCGCTGATCGGTACCGGCAATCTGACCAAACTCGGTAAAGGTACCCTGACGCTGACCGCCGACAGCCAGGCCACCGGCGGCACCACCATCAACGGCGGCGTGCTGCAGCTTGGCAATGGCGGCACCACCGGGGCGGTTATCGGCGACATCGAAGATAACACCGCGCTGGCGGTAAACCGCAGCAATACCCTGACCCTGGACGGCAACATCAGCGGCGAAGGGGAAGTGCAGCAGATCGGCAGCGGGACCACCGTGCTGACGGGCGATAACAGCTACAGCGGCATGACCCGCGTGACCAACGGCACGCTGCAGGCGGGCGGAACACAGACCCTGAGTGAAAACTCGGTGCATACGGTGTATGAAGGCGCGCTGCTGGATACCCGGGGCTTTGATCAGCACATTGCCGGTATGAACAACGCCGGTACGGTGAACCTGACCAGCGATCGCATTGGCGCGGCGTTGACGGTGAAAGGCAACTACGTGGGCGATAACGGCACGATCAATCTTGCCGCGCAGCAGAAAGGCAATGAAGGCACCGCGGATAAACTGGTTATCGACGGCGGTACTGCGGCGGGCCAGACCCGACTGAATATCGATATCTCACGTCTCGGCGCACCGACGCAGGGCGACGGTATTGAAGTGGTGGAAGCGCTTAACGGCGCAACCACCACCGCGCAGTCGACCCGCGATGCCTTCACGCTCGGGGCCGATCATCTGGAAGCCGGTGCCTTCGAATATCATCTGTTTGCAGGCGATCTGAACGCGCAGGGCGAAAACTGGTATCTGCGTACCGACTACCGTTCAGAAGTACCGCTGTTTAACGGCGTGGCGCAGGCGGTGCGCACCGGCGATATGGCCGTGCTGGGCAATCTGCATAAACGTATGGGGGATGAAAACAGCTTCAGCAAACGCAATGCCGACGACAAACGCGTCTGGGCGCGTTACATCGGGGAAGCGGGTCGCACCCGTCTGAACGATGCGGCGCACACCGCCCTCGACACCCATATGAACGGCGTGCAGGTGGGTAGCGATATCTGGACCAACGACCACTGGCAAACCGGGTTGTACGCCAGCCTGCTGGATAACAACACCTCGGTTTCTGGTCAGGCAGGCGGCAATAACGGTTACGTGGGGGATATCAAAGATCACGCCCTGTATCTCGGGGGCTACGCGACCTGGACGGCGGACAACGGTTTCTGGGTCGACAACGTTCTGCAATACGGCCGCCACTCTCTGCGCCTGAAAACAGAGGGTAAAACCTATGAACCTGACGGCAACAGCCTGACGGCGTCGGTGGAAATCGGCAAACCGTATCAGCTGGGCGAGAGCCGCTGGCAGCTTGAACCACAGGCGCAGCTGATCTGGCAGCACAGCAGCTTTGACGATATCGACGTTAAAGGGGATACCCGCACTAAAGCGCATATTGATGCTGGCGATTCCGTCACCGCGCGTATCGGTACCCGTCTGGTGGGCCATTACCAGACCCGTGATGGTGAAATGACGCCATATGTACGTGTCAATCTGTGGCAGGGAATGGGCGGCTCGGATGACACTCGTTTCAGCAACAATACCGCCACCACGCACCTTTCTGCCGGACAGCGCTACTCCAGCACTGAAACAGCAGCAGGTGCGACCTGGAGCGTGAAACCGAACCTGCAGTTCTACGGTGAAGTTGGGCGCGAATGGAGCAACAAAGGCCAGCAGAGTGAGGTGAGCAAGGATGTCACCGGTAGCATTGGCTTGAAGGGGAGTTTTTAAGTTCCTGGGGTGATTTGCCGGCGGTAAGCCCGCCGGGATATGTCCATTTGGGCCGGATGCGCGTTTGCGCTATCCGGCTTTTTTTATGGGTAATGGCTGGGGTTGCTATGTTGACTGCGGTGTTTTATTCCGGGCAGCGATACACATTGCCCGTCAGGGTTACATTGGTTTGCTCTGAAGCGCCAGAACCGGCATAGGCACTACCGGTTTGCCCGGCTCTCTGGGTGAGGATAGAGACGACATTTCCTCCCATATCTGCGGCTTTATTCTTGAGATCGTTGTGAGCACCCGTTTCTAAATTGCTGTTGGATGTCCAGCCGCCGGTCAGAAAGTTACCCTGACTGCCCGTGACATCGCCCAGGAACTGGCACTCATGGCCGGGTTCATTATTTGTCACGCGAACACGAGAAGCATTGTGATGCACACTATTGGCACTGCAACTTGCCATTACGGTTACAAACAGGATGATTAATGTCTTTTTCATGATTATTTATCTATTGCTGGTCACTATTTAAAGGTGAATAAATCAAATTAACAGGGATCAGAAACTGCATATCGGTCCACACGTTAAAGCATCCTGGCTCTTATTAACGTAAGGTGCACTCTTTAGCTTTTAGCGCCAGAAGCAGGTGGAACCATTATCTGCCTGACTTCCACCGACGGCTTCGCAATCGGGAAGCGTGACACCATCACGGGTTATCATCCGTACCCCATCGGCACTGGTATAATCCCCTGCCGGTTGATTGTCGCTATGATCGCTGTGCTGATGGTGGTGCTTATGATGATGACCGGACTCGGCATAGCTATCGTTATTGCTGTCGGGAGGCGGAAGTATGCATCCAGATAAAGATGCAGCAACCGCAGCCGTCATTAACCAATAAATCACTTTCATGGCAAACCTCTGAAATAAATCAACTAAACGTTATAGGTATAAAGGTGTAATGCAATAAACTGACTTTATTTATCCCGGGGTTATTCCCCATCATCCGGCTGTATGGCGACTTTCGTGATTCGATTATCTTCACGGGTTATGCGCAAAGATGCCCCCTCCCCCGGCTTAATAAATAATGTTGGGTCTGCACTCTGTTTCCATCCGGCGGCACGTAACCGACCGTAAGCAATATCAACAGGCATGCCTTCAACACGATAAATCAACGCCTGTAGCTGCTGGGCTTTGGTCGGGGTGTGCGCCGCATTTTGCGCACGGGTTTTATTGATATCACAGGTTACGCCTGCATTAACTTCTGTACAGCCGCTGCGTTCAAGTTGCGCGCGATAGTTATGACTGATTGCATATGCACTGGTGCTTGCGGCACTGGACATCAGTAACAAAACCAATGCAGTGCTTATTTTAGTTTTCACAGGAAACTCCTGACTTAGCGATATAACTGACGGAAGAGAATTATCGATCTTCTGTTGATGATACTGATATTTATCTATTGGACGTGTTTCACGCCATCCTCGTTACCTGGCTTTCCCCTTGTCAGCCATGAGAATAAAAATAACAGCGCCCCAACAATCAGTAATGGAACAAAGACGATAACACCTCCTGCCGCAATCCCAACGTTGGTTGCCAGTTCGTTCTCGGCGGTAGGATGAAAATGCTTTACTCCCTGATAGAAACGGTAAATTTCTACAATAAAGAATAATGAATAAGCCCTAAAAATCCACAGCGCGATATGCCCCAACAGCTTGCGGGGAGGTTTTTGTTTGCTCATATTTATTTCACACTCCGTTATTTCAGGAACCTGGAAAACATCAATCCAGGAAAGCTATCAGTGGTCTGATGAGCTCATTCTATTTTAATTTATTAATTATTCAACAAACGCAATTAGAATTATGTGTTGTTTTATCTCATTGTTTTTACTGATGGTTATTGTACGCAACGATCTTTATGTTGAGCGAGTGTTGCATTGTCGTTTATTTTTAACAGGTATTACCACTGTGTTATTGTTAATTCTCTTTTAGCTTGTGATTTAATTGTCACGCCTTAAAAAATGCCATCACATTGGTTTTATCAGAATAATCTGGTGTGATTATCAAAAAATAATTGAGCCGATATGGCACCCAGGAAATAATAACCCATTGTAGGTACACATTATGGGATTGAGTATTTTGTCTTATGAATGAAATTCAAATTCATTTAGGTTGAAACCTTGCCACACACAAAGTAAAGCTTATGACGACGCGTGAAAATAACAGGTATTTTTTAATTATTAAAAATTAGTTTTATTTCAAACTCACTATTCTGACAACGCAGAATGTGCGGCGAAAACGCAAAAGTTCAGGAAAACAGCGCGGCCCGAAGTCGTTGATTTACTGTAGAAATCCAATCACTGATCGGACCAGGCATTAGCAAAGTTGCATCACCTATGCATTTTCATAAAAAACTTTCATAGGAATATCTTTAGTGGCGATTGATTAACTGGTCAGACCGGAATAATATTATTTCACGACGAAAAAAAGATAAGCAGACTAATGTTTTAGTTGAGCGAGTAAATGACAGCGCCTTTGTTTATGCCTCATTAAAACTTACGACACCATTTGTTAAAAAAGTGTTTTGTGGGTTTTGTTTCAGATAATTAATAAATCGGTTAAAAACCGCTAACACGCAAAATGACACAACTTTATTTCATCATATGGGCTGCCGTTTGTTTTATAGCCTGGTTAATTAGTCTGGTGATCCTATGAAATACTTTCCGATTTTTACTGCATTCGTTCTGTTGCCGACGGGGGAACGGGTTTTGCAGAAGATCAACATCGCTGCAACTTATTACGCTTTTTCGCAACATCAAGGATGACCTTACGCGGTAATAATATTGATACCGCGAGAAACGCGACTCATATTACAAGGATGATGTTCATGCGATGCCTGTCAGTGGTACGGGAATGTGTTCTATTACCTTTAGTAAAACATAGATATTAATTCTGGTGATGCATGAAACGTTTTATTTTCTGGTCTCTGTTCGGCGTATCATTGCTGATTAATTTATATTTTCTGTTGCTGGTTCTGTTAAGCGGGATTTAAGACTTATCTCAAGCGCAAAGATGATGTAAGTCATATTTTCTGTCTAATATTGAACGCTAAATTACAGTCGTAACGTTCTTTTTAATGAGTGAAATAAATGAAAAAGTTTAAAGTTTCTGGTCTGGTTATGGCAATGGGTTTAATTATTTCTTCAATTGCTCCTGCTCATGCAATCAGTGAATCATACCGTCGCCAGTTAGAGCATTCTGGATGTACACAAGTTACGGACTCTAATGGCACCTGTGATATTCATAAAAGCCGCGGACAAAACATGGCGGCATCTGAACAACAAGCCCGTGAAATGGCTTCGGATGATGATCAATCACCTCAAGAAGCCGTCGCTTCTAAACTCGAACAGCATGTCGTTGGCAAGTATCAGGGTGAAGCCGTAGACGTAATGCAGCGCCTGGGCTGGAAGCGTAAAAGCGAGGATGGCTTGCAATGGTCGAAAGGCGGGTTTCATGCCGCGCTTGATATGAATGAGTCAACCAGCCAGGTCATGGGCGTGGTGGTACGATAAAGATAACGTTAACTCGCCGTTATTGTGGAGCCTGTCCGTAATTCTCTGTAACGGCCATCGTATTAAGGTGACCGCTCAGACGGTCACCGAACTCGATAATAAAACGACTCATCGCCAGTTCTGGATCGGCATACTCCATTTTTTTTGACGTATCATTGATCGCCAGATAAACAACTTTCCGTATCGAGTCGTCCATCGGGAACACTTAGCGTTTCTTTATGGCTGCATGGATCACGCTGTTCAGCGATTCGATCGCATTTGTGGTGTAGATAGCCTAGCGAATATCGGGTGGATAGCCGAAGAGCGTATTAAGATTTTCCCAGTGCGCGCGCCAGTTTTTGCTGATTTGTGGATACTTGTCGCCCCACTAATTCGCGAACGCATCCAGGGCCATCTTCTGTTAGCGCCCGGTAGACAGTTTTCAGCCCGCTGGTGATGGCTTTCTAGTCCTTACTTGAGACGTATTTCAGGCTGTTACGCACCATATGGATGCTCTTTGAAGATGGCGACGATTTCGCGGGTCGTCATGCCTCTGACGTAAAGGGATAAAATCTGACTGTCCATCTGCGTGATACGTGTCTGGTGCTTCTTAATCAGTTGCGCTTCGGAGGTGTTTTCACGGTCACGCGGCGTGTTCAGTTCTATCTCGCCGTTTTCGCACAACAGCGTTTTTGATGAGTAGCCATTGCGGGTGTTTG
This sequence comes from Silvania sp., assembly GCF_051656365.1. Taxonomy (NCBI): domain Bacteria; kingdom Pseudomonadati; phylum Pseudomonadota; class Gammaproteobacteria; order Enterobacterales; family Enterobacteriaceae; genus Silvania; species Silvania sp. The sequence continues at coordinate 102,063 of NZ_JBOGBT010000040.1, forward strand.
AACCTGTTTCGGGTGCATTTTACTCATGCCCGAGATGGTCAGTCAGCTCTGCATTGAGCGCCGTTTCGACGGTTAATTTCGTCAGCAAACGGGAACACTGATTGAGGTCGGCTTCGGTTTTAAGGCCTTTAACCAGTTCAGCAGCGAGCTCTTTGAGTTTCTTTTCGTCAATAATTTGCCTGTCTCCGTTATTGGAGTGAACATATCAAAAACAGGCAATTACACAATTTTGATTACAGTCCAAGAACCGGCGTTAGCGCTCGCGCTGTGCAACGCAAGCAACGGTAGAACCGTCCGAAACCCTGCCATGACAGGCAGCCAACTACATTTGCTTATGATGTGGATCAGGGCGTTGAAATAATCGAGGGGGCGCAATGCCCCCTTTCTTTATGCTGTTAGGCTTGTTTCTTCTCGTTCCAGGCATCAGAGTGAAGAATGTTCCCATCTTTATAAAGATGGGTAATTTTCTCATAACTCAAGGAAACATCTTCCATGTGTCCTGTACCTGTTACGTTGCGGGTATCGTGCATAACAGGGCTATGGCTAACCACTTTCACATTCTCTAAAGTGATCGTGTAATAAATTTCTTCTTGTCCACTGTAATTAATCCGGTAGAAATTAAATTCAGCGGTTTTAAGTGTCTGCCCTGTGGAAACTGCCTTAAACAGGTACGGCGATGAACTGTCAATTTCTTTAGTGAAATTGAATGAGCAGTGTTGACGGGAACCAGTAACTTTACCAGTGAGCGGATCTGTGGGGATAACTACGCCGTGCTGCAAACTGCGTAATTCTATGCTTCCATCACGTCCGTGAATATCACAAGATCCCATAATCTGGGAACCGCCATCGTCTTTTAAAATTAGGTGAACAGGTACAGCCATTTATTAAGCTCCTTACAATTAGTCGTATAACCATTTCCCGGCTTTAGCCGACTGAATAAACATATCAACAGTGAAATCTGGAACATCTACGGGTTCGGGCTTCTTAAATGGATTCCATGAATGTTTTACTTCGGGGTAGTAGGTTTCAATATTGAAATTAGACATGTCAACGCCAAATTCTTTTGAAAAATCTTCGTTCAATTCTTCTACTTCCTCCTGATCTAACCTCACATCAAAGTGAATACTTGATTCAGCCGTGAACGTGTCATACTTCTGTTTCCTGAACGGATAATAACTGCTGTGTTTGGTGATAAGAGCAATCACTCGATCTTCAATGTTATCTACCATAGCTTATCGTTGCCTCTCGCTATGGTGTTGTATTCCTTAACTGAGTTGTAAGCTATCTGTGATACGTCAGCCAGCAACACCACTTCACCGACAAGGGGAATAGTTCGCCCTACCCATGTTGTAATACTTCTCACCATCCTGAGTTCTACAGTCCAAGGGGTGTAACCACCAATCCACGTAGGTAGTTTTATTCCCCACGGGAAGAACCGTTTTCCGAACGTTTTTCTAATGCCTTTGGATAGTTTGGACGTACCTTTAATAGCTGTTCCAGGCTTTGTGCGTGTAGCCTGATCGTTTATACCAGCATACAAACCATAAGCAGCGGCAATGTCTTTAATGCCGAACTGATCAGCCGTATTGAAGATAAACACCATGAAAAAAAGTTCAGAGGCAGTAAGATTCGATTTTCCCGCATAGAAGTACGTTCCGTTTAGCTCTTCAACTGTATCCATCAGTAACCCTATAATATATAATGATTTGCTCGCTTATCGTACACCTATGCAATCTGATAGGGGAAAAATTTCTTCCGGGAAAATTCTGATTCTGTGAAACAGAATGAGGGTGATAAATCAGATCAGAACATCGTATTAGCGGCCCTGGCTAATTTGATCTCTGCTTCTTCTTCCTGCTTTCTCGCAAGCCAGGCTTTAGCCTCTGGAGTTGCCAGAAATTTACGGGCATGGATCTTACGGTTGTTACGCTTTGTCGCGGCGCTTTTGGTCGCGTTTGTCATGTTCTCACCTCGATTTATTAATTTTTCTAAACGGATCAGGACACTGGAGGCTATCCAAAATTGAGGAACAATGACAAATACAAAACCTTAAGGTAATACCCCAACTTTATGTGCCGTGATGGGCACATAAGAAAACGGGGAGCAGGTCATTGCCTTATCGAGCTCTCCACCATCATCAGCAAGTTTCTTTGCAATTACTACAGCTTTATCAATGATCCCAACAGCAGCAGCTGTGCTAGTTAACATTCCAGACATTGCTATTCCCTCAAACTCTTATTAATATCATATATTGGTTTATTTCTGTAATCTTTTGGAGTGCATTATATTTCTAGCTTCCCAATAATCACTTAGTTTGAATCGCGTGTGATGTATCAAAGTAAGAATATCGTTTAGGGAATCAATGCTAAACTGAATATATTCTTGGTTAATTCCTTCCTTGGTAATTTTAACCCCCAAGTAAGTATATCTTTCAAGGTCCGTATTATTCCAATCTGCATGTACAGTGAGATTCCGTAACCGACCACATTCCCTAAGATCCTTTATCAGTGAGTCATACTCACTATAAGATTCTTGTAAAGCGAGATGCAAGAGGTCAGAGTACCTTTTGAAAAGGTCTATCTTCGCTGAGTAGTTCATACTGCCTATAACAATAATACCTAATTGATCAGAACGGTCACTGAAACTTTCGTAGATTATGCTATCCAAGTCCTTTTCTAATGTATTGAAATACATCACAATCTGACCAATCAAGGGGAAGGCCGCCTCTAGATATGCCTCTTCCAAATCCCCACTTAGCTCTTCTATGTCGTGCATTAAGAATTGCTCAAAGGGCTTTCGCTTAATTTTCATACACTCATTCCATAGTCGCTTTTATTTGATAACATCATCTTTCAGGCAATGATACCCATTTAGCGCCGTGTTAGGCATACCAACATTCAGCGCCGAAGGCGTATCATCATTTTCTTGTCAGTTAACCGCTCTCTTATCGAGTACCGATCATTTTATGGCTCGATGAACACCACGGCAGAGCCAGCCCCTTTCCCGGACTGGTTAGGCTTCCCAACATTTGCTCATTTATCCTCTGCGTGTCATCACGACAGGCAGGAACGGGACACCGCGCTAAGTGTGGAACGGTTAAAAGTTGTGGGATTGATTAGAGACGTTGGCAGCGTCATTGGCTTCGAGTTGATAGCGGTTCGTGTGGACTATTCACGCCTTGTACCTGTTCGAGCTTTACAACTACAGGCCGCTACGTGCTAACATCCCTGAGTAGCCAGTGTTAACCATAGCGGCAACTGTTGGTCATAGAAACCCTTAAAAAAAGATCGTAGTTTGAGACTGAAAGTCTATGCAACTGATTGCTTTTAATGGGTTTTGTTGTGTGAGTGCCGATAATAGGAGTCGAACCTACGACCTTCGCATTACGAATGCGCTGCTCTACCAACTGAGCTATATCGGCCCTGAAAGGCCGGTTACGAATGTAACCACGGGGCAAAAGGTTAAAACTAAGTGGGTGATGCGTCAATGGCCTTATGAATCAAGTGCCTGTTTTTGCATCACCCCTTTTTTATTTACGCACGAATCGTATCATCGCCAAAGCCGACCCACTTGTAGGTGGTCAACGCTTCCAGCCCCATCGGGCCGCGCGCGTGCAGCTTCTGGGTGCTGACCGCCACTTCTGCACCCAGGCCAAACTGACCGCCGTCGGTGAAGCGGGTGGAAGCATTCACGTAAACGGCAGAAGAATCCACTTCGTTCACAAAACGGTTCGCGTTGCTCAGCGTGCGGGTGAGGATTGCATCCGAGTGCTGGGTGCCGTGCTCGCGGATATGGGCGATCGCGTCGTCCAGATCGCTGACGATCTTCACGTTCAGATCCAGCGACAGGAACTCGTCGCCGTACTGTTCCACTTTTACCGGCACCACGTTTGCCGGGCCGGACTGCAGCTGCGCCAGCGCATTTTCATCTGCATGCAGGGTGACGCCGCGCTCGGCCATCTGCTTACTGAGTGCAGGCAGGAAGGTGTCGGCAATACGCTGATGTACCAGCAGCGTCTCCACCGTGTTGCAGGTGCTTGGGCGCTGGGTTTTGGCATTGACGATGATCTTCAGGGCCGGGTCAAACTCGGCAGTTTCATCGACAAATATATGGCACACGCCGATACCGCCGGTGATCACCGGGATCGTCGACTGCTCGCGGCACAGCTTATGCAGCCCTGCCCCGCCGCGTGGGATCAGCATGTCGATGTACTTGTCCATCCGCAGCATTTCATTGACCAGCGCACGATCCGGGCTTTCGATCGCCTGCACCGCACCGGCTGGCAAGCCGCACTCTTCCAGCGCCTGCTGGATCACTTTTACCGTGGCGGCGTTGGTGCGCCAGGTCTCTTTCCCGCCGCGCAGAATGGCGGCGTTGCCGGTTTTCAGGCACAGAGAAGCCACATCCACGGTCACGTTCGGACGCGCTTCATAGATTACGCCGATCACCCCAAGCGGCACCCGGCGACGTTCGATGCGCAGGCCGCTGTCCAGCAGTCCCCCATCGATCACCTGCCCGACCGGGTCGGCCAGGTTGCACACCTGGCGCACGTCGTCGGCGATGCTTTTCAGCCGTGCCGGGTTCAGCGCCAGGCGGTCGAGCATCGCCTCGCTCAGGCCGTTTTCACGCGCTTCGGCTAAGTCCTGCTCGTTGGCACGTAAAATCTCAGCGGATTGCGCTTCTAAATACTCTGCGATTTTCTCCAGCACGCGGTTTTTCTCGCGGCTGGAAAGGAGCGCCAGTTTGTACGAGGCGGCTTTGGCGGCTGCGCCCATTTGTTCCAGCATTTTCTGGCTCCTTTAGCGAATAATCATATCGTCGCGATGGACGGCAACCGGGCCATACTCGTAGCCGAGAATGGCGTCGATCTGCTGTGAGTGGTGGCCTGCAATGCGGCGCAGCGCGTCGCTGTTGTAGCGGCAGACGCCGTGGGCAATGTCGCGCCCTTCCAGACTGCAGATACGAATCACTTCACCACGTGAGAAGTTGCCTGTCACGTTTTTAATCCCTTTAGGAAGCAATGAGCTGCCTCTTTCCAGAATTGCGGCGGTGGCACCTTCATCAACGGTGATCTCGCCCGCAGGCGGTGCGCCGAAAATCCAGCGTTTGCGGTTTTCCAGCGGGGTGGCTTCGGCGTGGAAACGTGTCCCGACCGAAATGCCTTCCATTACGTCGCCAATCACGCCCGGGCGGCTGCCTGCGGCAATGATAGTGTCGATCCCGGCGCGGCAGGCGACGTCGGCCGCCTGCAGTTTGGTGCCCATCCCACCGGTGCCCAGACCGGAGACGCTGTCGCCCGCAATGGCGCGCAGGGCATCGTCGATGCCATGTACGTCCTGAATCAGTTCAGCCTGCGGGTTAGTGCGCGGATCGGCGGTAAACAGCCCTTGCTGATCGGTGAGCAGCAGCAGTTTATCGGCTCCTGCCAGAATCGCGGCCAGCGCCGAGAGGTTGTCGTTATCGCCGACTTTAATTTCTGCGGTAGCGACTGCGTCGTTTTCGTTGATGACCGGCACGATGTTGTTATCCAGCAACGCGCGCAGGGTGTCGCGAGCGTTGAGGAAGCGTTCTCTGTCTTCCATATCGGCGCGGGTCAGCAGCATCTGCCCGACATGAATGCCGTAGATGGAGAACATCTGTTCCCAGAGTTGAATCAGGCGGCTTTGGCCAACGGCAGCCAGCAGCTGCTTGGAGGCGATGGTGGCCGGGAGTTCGGGGTAACCCAGGTGCTCACGTCCGGCGGCAATCGCCCCGGAGGTGACAATCACAATACGATGCCCTGCGGCATGCAGCTGTGCGCACTGGCGCACCAGCTCGACAATGTGGGCGCGATTAAGGCGGCGCGATCCGCCTGTTAACACACTGGTACCGAGTTTTACCACCAGCGTCTGGCTGTCACTCATGATTCTCTGCCGTTTAACTATAGGGAAATGATATCAATCAGACTTTTTATCAGGACTGGCGCCCGTTGCCAACCGCCTTCGCACAAAGCGAAACACTTTGTTGCGCGCGATCAGCAAGCGTAGCGGCAGAAGTTGACAGTTTTATTACTGAAATAAATAAACACAGATATTTAAAATAATTCTGAGATTGTCATAAAACTTTCATTGCAAAAAGTTACAACCCTTCCTGTTTTTTCACGGAACAAAAGCATGAGCTTACTGTTCAGCGAATTTTAGCGCGTTTTTAAATATCAGGATTGAAAATGAAAAAGAGTCTTCTGGCATTGATGGTAATGGGCGTCGTTTCTTCCGCATCTGTACATGCAGCTGAAGTTTTTAATAAGAACGGAAATAAGCTGGACGTGTACGGTAAAGTGAAAGCTATGCATTACCTCAGTGATGACAACGCCAAAGATGGCGACCAGACATACGTGCGTTTCGGCTTTAAGGGCGAAACCCAGATTAACGATCAGCTGACCGGTTATGGTCGCTGGGAAGCAGAATTCTCTGGCAACAAAGCCGAAAGCGACGCAACGCAGAAAACTCGTCTGGCCTTTGCTGGTATTAAGCTGAAGGACTTCGGTTCATTCGACTACGGCCGTAACCTCGGTGCCCTGTACGACGTTGAAGCCTGGACCGATATGTTCCCGGAATTCGGGGGCGACTCCTCCGGCCAGACTGACAACTTCATGACCAAACGCTCAAGCGGGCTGGCAACGTACCGTAACTCCGACTTCTTCGGTGCTATCGACGGTCTGGATATGACCCTGCAATATCAGGGCAAAAACGAAGGCCGCGACGCCAAGAAACAGAACGGCGACGGCGTCGGCACCTCTCTGACCTATGACTTTGGCGGCAGCGACTTTGCTATCAGCGGCGCGTACACTAACTCTGACCGCACCAATGCCCAGAACCTGCTGGCGCGTGGCCAGGGCGATAAAGCCGAAGCCTGGGGCACCGGTCTGAAATATGACGCTAATGATATTTATCTGGCAGCAATGTATACCGAAACGCGTAATATGACGCCAATTTCAGGTGGCTTCGCCAATAAAGCGCAAAACTTCGAAGTGGTTGCGCAATATCAGTTTGACTTTGGTCTGCGTCCGTCCCTGGGTTATGTCCAGTCTAAAGGCAAGGATATTGAAGGGATTGGTGCGGAAGACCTGGTGAAATATATTGATGTCGGCGCGACTTACTATTTCAACAAAAACATGTCTGCGTTCGTGGATTATAAAATCAACCAGATTGATGACGATAATGCGCTGGGCGTAAGCAGCGATGATATCGTGGCTGTGGGCATGACCTACCAGTTCTGATACTGGCGTAATAAAAAACCCGGCTGCCTGTGCGCCGGGTTTTTTTATGTCTGTCGCTTATGGCAAAGGTTACGCCGTCAGCTTCACCGGTTGGTTGGTGAAATCATCTGCGGGCTCCAGCTTGAGTTCGAAGCTCGCCAGCAGAACGCGGGCTTTTTCGTGGAATTCGCGCAGGGTATGCTCAAGACGCTGTAACACTTCCGGATCCTTAATGGTCGTTGCCTGCCAGTGGCCCTCTTTATTGAACAAGCCAAACTGGTAGCTGTAGGTGAAGCGTGATTTTTCCGCTTCCATTTCCATCCACCATCCCCAGAACTCCCGGCTCTCCGGGGCGGGTTTCACATTAACGCAAACGGCCAGGCAATCGAAAAAAAAGCGCGTCTCTTCGCACTGTTCTTCACGGATGTAGGGGCCAAGAGCCATAAACTTCTTGATCATTCTACTTTTCGGATGTCCACTCGGTAACGTCATTGCGATCTCCTTTTGTGAAGCCACTGTTTTACCAAACCACCAAAAATTAGCAATCTTCTAACACAATCTCTGATGGATCCAACGTGTGATCTGCTTCAATGCCTTGTCAAAATTCTCATATACCGGACTGAACGGCACTTCCAGTAGCTTGCCATCGACAGATGACGACGTGATTAAACGGGATTCTTCTTCCGGGCTGAACGGATCGTTTTTCCAGAAGCCGGACAGCATCGGCGTCGGGCAGCGTCGGCCCAGCAGGCCCTGAGTCTTCAGCGAATAGCGATTAAGCTCCACGCGCAGCGCCTCGTCTGAGGCATCGTGCATCCCCAGACGGCTGGCCAGCACGTCGAGGTACATTTCCGGCACGCTGCCCTGGCGAACGGGGTCGCTTAATAATGCATGTACTACCGGCCCCAGACACGCTACCGCTTTCAGCCGCGACGACTCGAGATACGCCAGACGCACCGCCACATTGGCACCAAAGCGGAAGCCAAACGCCGCCACCCGGGTGTGATCCACCCACGGGTTTTGTTCCAGCGCCTTCAGGGCATGTTGATGGAGTAAGCTGGAATCCTGCGTCAGCTTCCACTTCGACGAGAAGCCGATCGAGGGCATGTCGAGGGTCAACATCGCCATCCCCTTCGGTGCGAAGTAGCGCTCATACAGGCTGTAATAATCGGTTTGCAGGGAATCGAGGCCGCCACACATCATCACCGTCGGGAACGGGCCGTCGCCATCGGGCATATGCAGAAAACCGGTGACCGCCGGGCCGCCTGGGATGGTAAAGCTGATTTCGCGCATCCGGCCAGGCAGGTGCTGGGCCGCTTCCTGGTAGGCACGATTCGCCAGCGCCTGCGCCTGCTCCGCCAGTTCGTCACCTTTCAGATGCGGATAGGCGGCGATGCTGTAGAGATTGGAGGCGTGCAGCCAGTGCTTACCGCTCAACAGGGGATCCGGCTCCTGACTGGCTTTTTGCTGCCAGACCATCGCCTGCGTGGCCCACTCGTAAATCCAGTTGCCGCCGCGATAGCCCACGACCGTGTCGTAGAGCCCTTCATCGGTGCGCCCGGCGTCGCTCATGACGATACGCGCCTGCACATCCAGAATTTCACGGGGATCGATACCGCGCCAGATCCACATCAGGCGGTTGACCATGCGGTACCAGTGCGGGATGTTTTTTCCATCAAGCGTGGATTGCACTGCAGGCGGGACGCCAGGATTGAAACGACGAACCAGCGTCGAGGTTTCCGGGTGCTTGAATTTGGGTTTAAACAGAATTTCGCTGAGATTCGCCTGGGTCATTGCGCTGCCTCTATAGATACGTCAGAGGAGGCTATTGTAACGCGGCAGGGACGAAAACAATAACGCCCGGCGGTGCCGGGCGTTAAAAATGTGAGGATTAGCGACCAGAGATTGGCGGTACGAAGACCACGCCCATATCCCACGGCTGTTCAATCCAGGTATCCTGCGGGATATCAATCACATAATCATCCACCAGCGGCTGACCAGCAGGCTTAGCGAAGATGGTGACGAAATGCGCTTTTGGGTACATTTCACGGATTGCCACCGCAGTGCCACCGGTATCGACCAGGTCATCAATCACGATGAAACCTTCGCCGTCGCCTTCTGCGCGTTTCAGCACTTTCAGCTCGCGCTGGTTGTCGTGGTCATAGCTGGAGATGCACACGGTATCGACATGACGAATACCCAGCTCGCGTGCCAGTAATGCGCCCGGTACCAGACCGCCACGGCTAACGGCAATGATGCCTTTCCACTGTTCAGAAGGCATCAGACGACTTGCCAGCTTGCGTGCGTGAATCTGCAACATGTCCCAGGTGACGATGTATTTTTCGCTCATGTGAAATATCCCAGCCTGTTTATTTACGGCTTAAAAAGTGTTCGAGGGGGAAAATGGTTGCGCGAGATTATAGAGATCTGAAGCACTAAAAACCAGTGCTAAGCGGTTCAGCGCAGAGTTTTTACTTGCTTACCCCTACCAGCAGCCAGAGAAAGTGGTATTCTCAACCCCACCTCGCAAGTCTGACTTGTGGTGACTCTAAACCCGCTAACCCCGTGACCTGCAACACTGTCTGCAGGGCATCGACAAGGAGACTTACTGTGTCTGAACTGTCTCAACTATCGCCACAGCCGCTGTGGGATATTTTTGCCAAGATCTGCTCCATCCCTCACCCGTCTTATCACGAAGAACAGCTTGCCGAACACATTATGGGCTGGGCGAAGGAAAAGGGCCTGCATGCCGAGCGTGACCAGGTTGGCAATATTCTGATCCGTAAACCTGCTACCGCAGGCATGGAAAACCGTAAATCGGTTGTGCTGCAGGCGCACCTGGACATGGTTCCACAGAAGAACAACGACACTGTCCACGACTTCACTAAAGATCCGATTCAGCCGTACATCGACGGTGAGTGGATCAAAGCCCGCGGCACCACGCTGGGCGCCGACAACGGCATCGGGATGGCCTCTGCGCTGGCGGTGCTGGCGGATGATCGCGTTGAGCACGGTCCGCTGGAAGTGCTGCTGACCATGACCGAAGAAGCGGGTATGGATGGCGCGTTTGGTCTGAAGGCGAACTGGCTGCAGGCTGACATCCTGATCAATACCGATTCCGAAGAGGAAGGCGAAATCTACATGGGTTGCGCCGGCGGTATCGACTTTATCTCTACACTGCCGCTGACCCGCGAAGCGATCCCGGCCGGTTTCCAGACCTATAAGCTGACGCTGAAAGGGCTGAAAGGCGGTCACTCCGGCGGTGATATTCACTTAGGTCTGGGCAATGCCAACAAGCTGCTGGCCCGCTTCCTGGCCGGTCATGCTGCTGAGCTGGATCTGCGTCTGGTGGACTTCAACGGCGGTACGCTGCGTAACGCGATCCCGCGTGAAGCCTTTGCTACCGTGGCGGTTGCGGCAGATAAAGTCGATGCGCTGAAAAGCCTGTCTGCCGTTTATCTGGAGATCCTGAAAAACGAGCTGGAAGCGAAAGAGAAGAACCTGAACGTGGTTCTTGAAGCGGTCACCACGGATAAAGCCGCGCTGACTGAACAGTCCCGCGACCGCTTTGTTCAGCTGCTGAACGCCACGCCAAACGGCGTGATCCGCAACTCTGATGTGGCGAAAGGCGTGGTAGAAACTTCCCTGAACGTCGGCGTCGTGACCATGGGTGACGACAGCGCAGAGATCATCTGCCTGATCCGCTCCCTGATCGACAGCGGAAAAGAGTACGTGGTGAGCATGCTGGAATCACTGGGCAAACTGTCTGGCGCGAAAACTTCCGCCAAGGGCAGCTACCCGGGCTGGCAGCCGGACGCGACCTCGCCGGTGATGGCGCTGGTTCGTGAAACCTATCAGCGTCTGTTCAACAGCACGCCGAACATTCAGGTGATCCACGCCGGTCTGGAATGCGGTCTGTTCAAGAAGCCGTACCCGGAGATGGACATGGTGTCTATCGGGCCAACCATTACCGGTCCGCACTCCCCGGATGAACAGGTGCATATCGAAAGCGTGGGCCATTACTGGACCCTGCTGACCGAGCTGCTGAAAGCTATTCCGGTGAAGTAACCAGCCGTCTGTGGCCCGGCGGCGCTACGTTTGCCGGGCTAACAGGTTAAGCGGTCTTTGTAGGCCCGGTATGCGTTAACGCCACCGGGCTTTTTTACAGCCCTAATACAAGCTGGCGCTCCAGCTGCGGATCCAGCAGCGTGACGTGTAACCCCACCAGACGAACTCCCCGCCCTGCCCGCCGCTCTTCCCAGGCTTTCCTCGCCGTCGCAATTAAATCCTCTTTATTCAGCCGCGGCCAGACGTGTTCCTGGGTGGTTTGCTGGAAGTCGTTGAACTTGAGTTTGACGCCCTGACGGGCGATCAGCAGATCCGGTTTAACCTTTGCCAGCCGCCGTTCCAGCTCCGGGTAAAGCTGTTCGATAATAATCGTTTCGCAGTCCGCCCAGTCATGAATGTCCTCGGCCAGCGTGCGTTCTACGCCCACCGATTTACGCAGCCGCTCGTTATTGACCCCACGCTCATCAATCCCCTGGCTGCGCTCCCACAGCACCCGACCAAACTTGCCAAAGCGCTTAAGCAGCATCGCCAGATCGCTGTTTTGCACGTCTTCGCAGGTGCGCAGGCCCATGCTCTCGAGCTTTGCCGCAGACACTTTGCCGACGCCGGGAATTTTGCCAAGAGAGAGCGTTTTTATAAATGCCGGAACCTCATCAGGGGTGATGACGTACTGGCCGTCAGGCTTGTTGAGATCCGAAGCGATCTTGGCCAGAAACTTGACCGGTGCGATGCCCGCCGAGGCGGTGAGGTTGAGCTCCCGGGCAATGGTCTGGCGGATCTCCTGCGCCATCAGCGTGGCGGAGCCGTGGCAGTGCAGGCTGTCGGTAACGTCGAGATAGGCTTCGTCCAGCGACAGGGGTTCAATCAGGGAGGTATAGCGGGAGAAGATGTCCCGAATATGGTGGGAGGCTTCTTTGTACGCCTCAAAGCGCCCGGGCAATAAGGTGAGATGCGGGCAGAGCTTGAGCGCCATCGCGGTGGGCATGGCGCTGCGTACGCCAAATTTGCGTGCCGGATAGTTCGCAGTGCTGATCACCCCGCGCTTTACGCGGCTCCCGCCGATGGCAATCGGAATATCCCGCAGCGCCGGATTATCACGCATCTCCACCGCCGCAAAAAAACAGTCCATATCAACATGGATGATTTTGCGCATAGTAAGCCCTCACATTTCACTGGATAAGTATACAGTGGCAGATGAAGATTGAGAAGCACGTGGTGAAATAGCCCGGCGATGAGGTCGTCATACCGGGCTTGGGGGACAATTTACAGGATCCGCCGGGCTTCACGTTCCATACGCTTTTTACGCGCGTCGCAGGGCTCCGGGCAATCGCAAACCTTCTCCAGCCCCAGCGAGGCGATCCCACCGCAGCTGCCCTGAATGCTCTTGCGCTTAATCAGCCAGCCAAGCGACATGGCGAAGATCACCAGCACAAACACCGCAAAGGTCAGCAAAAAGGTCACCATCATCAGCCTCCGAAGTCATCGAGCATGATGTTGTCATCTTCCACACCGAGATCATGCAGCATCTTAATCACCGCAGCGTTCATCATTGGCGGCCCGCACATGTAGAACTCACAGTCTTCCGGGGCGGCGTGCTGCTTCAGGTAGTTTTCATACAGTACGTTGTGAATGAACCCGGTGTAGCCGGTCCAGTTGTCTTCCGGCAAAGGATCGGACAGCGCAATGTGGAAGCTAAAGTTCGGGTTGTCCCGCGCCAGCTGTTCGAACTCCTCCTGATAGAACATTTCGCGCAGCGAGCGCGCTCCGTACCAGAAGCTGATTTTACGCTGACTGCCGAGGCGCTTAAGCTGGTCGAAAATGTGCGAGCGCATCGGTGCCATCCCGGCGCCGCCGCCGATAAAGACCATTTCGGCATCGGTCTCTTTGGCAAAGAACTCGCCAAACGGTCCGGAAATAGTGACTTTATCGCCCGCTTTCAGCGACCAGATATACGATGACATGATCCCCGGTGGGGCGTCCGGCACATTCGGCGGCGGCGTGGCGATACGCACATTAAGCATGATGATGCCCTTTTCATCCGGGTAGTTCGCCATTGAATAGGCGCGCAGCGTGGGCTCTTTTACCTCCGAGACAAAGCGGAACAGGTTAAATTTATCCCAGTCGCCGCGGTACTCGTCAGGCACGTCAAAGTCTTTGTACGCGACAGTATGTTCCGGGCACTCGATCTGAATGTAGCCCCCGGCACGGAACGGCACGTCTTCGCCATCTGGCACCCGCAGCTTGAGTTCTTTAATGAAGGTGGCTTTGTTATCGTTGGAGATAACCTCGCACTGCCACTTCTTCACCCCGAAGATCTCCTCCGGCAGTTCAATCTTCATGTTCTGGCGCACTGCCACCTGGCAGGCAAGCCGACAGCCCTCTTTCGCCTCACGCTTGCTGATATGCGACAGCTCCGTCGGCAGGATATCCCCCCCGCCCTCTTTCACCGTGACCCGGCACTGCCCGCAGGAGCCACCGCCGCCGCAGGCAGAAGAGATAAAAATGCCCTTTCCGGAGAGGGTGTTCAGCAGCTTGTCGCCCGCAGGCGCGCGGATCTGCTTATCCGCTTCGTCATTGATCTCGATGATCACATCGCCGGCGTTCACCAGCTTCGATCGCGCCAGAAGAATCAGTCCTGAGAGCACCAGCACGATCAGCGTGAACATCACCACGCCAAGAATAATTTCCATACTTTTTGCCCTTACAGCTGCACACCGGAGAAGGACATAAAGCCCAGCGCCATCAGACCGGTGGTGATAAAGGTGATCCCCAAGCCGCGCAACCCGGCCGGCACATTGGCATACTTCATTTTTTCGCGCAGTCCCGCCATGGCGACGATGGCCAGCATCCAGCCGATCCCGGAACCGAAACCGTACACCACCGACTCAGTGAAGTTGTAGTCACGCTGCACCATAAACGACACGCCGCCAAAGATGGCGCAGTTCACTGCGATCAGCGGCAGGAAGATCCCCAGCGCCGTGTAAAGCGACGGGAAGTACTTATCGAGGATCATCTCGAGGATCTGCACCAGCGCCGCAATCACCCCGATGAAGGTAATGAAGTTGAGGAAGCTCAGATCAACACCGTCGACCAGCGCCCCGTCACGCAACACCAGATTAAACACCAGGTTGTTGATCGGGACGGCCAGCCCCAGCACCACCGTCACGGCAACGCCCAGGCCGAACGCCGTCGACACTTTTTTGGACACTGCGAGGAAGGTACACATCCCGAGGAAGAACGCGAGCGCCATGTTTTCGACAAATACCGCACGCACAAACAGGCTAAGGTAATGAGCCATCGTCGGTTACTCCTTTTCCTGCTGTTCAGGACGCCAGGTTCTCACCGCCCAGATCAGCAAACCGATAATGAAGAACGCGCTGGGTGCCAGCAGGAACAGGCCGTTTGGCAGATACCAGCCACCGTTTTGTACGGTATCAAGCACGGTAATGCCGAACAGCTTGCCGCTGCCGATCAGCTCGCGCAGGAAACCGACCGTCAGCAGGATCACCCCGTAACCGAGGCCGTTACCTATACCGTCCATAAAGCTGGCCAGCGGCGGCATTTTCATGGCATAAGCTTCTGCGCGCCCCATCACGATACAGTTGGTGATGATCAGGCCCACAAACACCGACAGCTGTTTTGAGGTTTCGTAGGCAAACGCTCGCAGCAGCTGATCTACCACGATCACCAGCGAGGCGATGATCGCCATCTGCACGATGATGCGCACGCTGTTGGGGATGTGGTGGCGGATCATTGAGATAAACATGCTGGAAAACGCCGTCACCAGCGTTACCGCCAGGGTCATGACCACGGCGGTTTCCAGTTTGGTGGTCACCGCCAGCGCCGAACAGACCCCCAGCACCTGCAGGGTAATCGGGTTATTGGCAATCAGCGGCCCGATAAGTACCCGTTTAACTTCTTTCAGTTCGCTCGCATCAGCCATTGTTCAGCTCTCCTTCACGTACCTTTTTAAGAAAGGGTCCAAAACCCATCTCGCCCATCCAGAAGGTAAAGCTGTGCTGCACGCCGTTGGAGGTCAGCGTGGCGCCCGACAGGCCATCGACAGCATACTCATCGCCCGGACGCGCGGCCCCTTTCATTACCTTCAGCGCGGGTTGGCCTTTGTCATCCAGCACTTTTTTGCCGATGAACTGTGCCCGCCAGGCCGGATTTTCGATTTCTCCGCCCAGCCCCGGGGTTTCGCCCTGATCGTAATACGTGATGCCCTTGACGGTACGGCCATCGGTGTCGAGGGCAACAAAGGCGTACATCATGGACCACAGCCCGTTGCCGTAAACCGGCAGGACTATCTCCTGCACGCGCTGCTGTTCATCGCGCACCAGATAAATTTCGGCGGTGTTGCTGCGGCGCTTGATGCCTGCTGGATCCTGGCTGGCCTCCAGTTCGGTACTACGCTGTGGATCTTTCAGCGCCTGTGACTGGTTATACGTAGACGGATCGCGGTCGAGCAACTCGCCGGTTGCCAGATCCACCAGCCGCGGCGTAATGCGGGCGGCGAAGGTTTGCGCCACATCATCGGCGCTCATTTCACCCTGCATCAGTCCAGCGACCGCAAGGATGTTGCGCTGCTTATCGAGTGCGCGCTGTTCCTGCTGGCGGGACTTGAGGCCCACGGCAGAACCCGCCACCACGATGGAGCAGACCAGACACAGCACCACGACCACCAGCAGCGTCTTGCCGATGCTGTCATTATTTTTTATCTCAGCCACGCGCCTTCCTCCGTTTGATGTTGGCACGCACCACCAGGTAATCGAACAGCGGTGCAAACAGGTTGGCGAACAGGATCGCCAGCATCATCCCTTCCGGATAGGCCGGGTTGACGACGCGGATAAGCACGCACATCCCGCCGATCAACGCCCCGTAGCACCATTTGCCTTTGTCGGTAAAAGATGCGGAAACCGGGTCGGTGGCCATAAACATCATCCCGAAGGCGAAGCCCCCCAGCACCAGATGCCAGTACCACGGCATGGCGAACATCGGATTGGTGGTCGAACCGATCAAGTTAAACAGCGTTGCGGTGAGGATCATGCCGAGCATGACGCCCGCTACAATGCGCCAGGAAGCGACGCGGCCAAACAGAATAATGGCGCCGCCAATCAGGATCATCAGCGTGGAGACTTCACCGATCGAGCCCGGGATGGTGCCGATAAACGCATCAAACCAGCTGACCGGTTGACCGGTCGCGTTATTAACCAGTGCTTCACCGCCGTGGGCAGCCCACTGCGAAAGTGGCGTAGCGCCAGAGAACCCGTCCGCCGCCGTCCAGACCAGATCGCCGGAAATTTGCGCCGGGTAGGCAAAGAACAGGAACGCACGTCCGGCCAGCGCCGGATTGAGGAAGTTACGCCCGGTGCCGCCGAAGATCTCCTTGGCGATCACCACGCCAAAGCTGATCCCCAGGGCCGCCTGCCACAGGGGCAACGTCGGCGGGACAATCAGGGCAAACAGGATCGAGGTGACAAAGAAGCCTTCGTTGATCTCATGTTTACGCACGATGGCAAACAGCACTTCCCAGAAGCCGCCGACCAGAAATACCGTCAGATAAATGGGCAGGAAGTAGACTGCCCCCAGCGTCATCATGCTGATCCAGCCAGCGTCGGCAGCAAAGCTGACGCCGAGCATCTGCGCGACCCGGTAGTGCCAGTCGCCCGCGATAACCTGCTGCAGCTGCTGGGTGTCATACAGATGATGCAGCGCCGGGATGGTCTGCAACCCGACGTTGTACATCCCCCAGAACATGGCCGGGAAGACGGCGAACCAGACGAGGATCATCATGCGCTTCAGGTCGATGGCGTCACGCACATGCGCGGCGCCTTTGGTGACCTGGCCGGGCGTATAGAGGAGCGTGGCGGTCGCTTCAAACAGCGGGTAATACTTTTCCAGCTTGCCGCCGTGGGTAAAATGCGGCTCCAGTTTTTCAATGAGATGTTTCAGGCCCATCAGTTATCCTTCCTGCTCAATGCGGGTTAACACCTCGCGCAATACGGGTCCGTACTCGTATTTACCCGGGCAAACGTAGGTGCATAGCGCCAGATCTTCTTCATCCAGCTCAAGGCAGCCCAGCGCCTGGGCGCTGTCGGTATCGCCCGCCAGCAGATCGCGCAGCAGCATCGTCGGCAGAATGTCGAGCGGCATCACGCGTTCGTAGTTGCCGATAGGCACCATTGCCCGCTCGCCGCCGTTTGTATCCGTTGAGAAGTTGAACAGCTTGTTACGCAGGAAATGGCCCACCGTAGTACGGGTCACAGAGAATTTTTCTCTGCCCGGCATCACCCAACCGAACAGTTCTTTTTCGCGCCCCTCTTTCACCACACAGACCTGCAGATGGAAACGCCCGAGATACGCCTGTGCACCCATCGCCTGTCTGCCGCTCAACACTGAGCCCGAAATATGACGGTTATCGCCGTCCTCGGTTTCGGCCACCAGCAGTTCATTAATATCCGCCCCAAGGCAGGTACGCACCAGTCGCGGGTTGCGCATCTGTGGGCCGCCCAGGGCAATCACCCGCTCGGTGCACAGCTGCCCGGTGGTGAACAGTGTGCCGATGGCGATCGCGTCCTGATAGTTGAGATGCCAGACCTGCTTCGTCTGACTGACCGCTTCAAGAAAATGGATGTGCGTCCCCACCAGCCCCGCCGGATGCGGCCCGGTAAAGGTATTAAAGGTCACTTTACCCTGCGGATGACCGCCAAGCTTGCCGCCATTGGCCTGGCAGACGTGGACTCTACCGTCCGTCAACCGCGTGAGCACCGTCAGCCCGGCGTCAAACGCCTGGCGCTGAGCCAGAATGATCGGCTGCGGGTCGGCGCTGAGCGGATTGGTGTCCATCGCGGTGACAAAGATAGCGGCAGGAACGGTGCCGGGCACCGGGGTTTTGCTGTAAGGACGGGTACGCAGCGCCGTCCAGAGTCCGGATTCAAGCAGCTGCGATTGCACCGCATCACGGCTGAGCGTAGCCAAATCGGCGCTATCATGGCGGGCAAACTCGCGCTGCTCATCGCCTTCAAGACGGATGACGACCGACTGCAGCACCCGACGCTCGCCACGATGAATAGCAATCACCGAGCCGCTTGCCGGTGCGGTGAAAATGACGCCGGGATTTTTTTTATCCTCAAACAGCGCCTGACCCTTCATCACGCGGTCGCCTTCCTGCACCAACATGGTGGGACGCATACCGATGTAGTCATCCCCCAGAATCGCCACATGACGCGGTGATGCGCCCGGTAAAATCTGCTGGACGGGGATGCCCGCAATGGGCAAATCAAGTCCTTTTCTGATTTTAATCATAATGTTAGTTAGTATCCATGAACAACAGTCCCGGTCGGAAAGCCGGATAGGTAAACATCGTTGCACAGGAGAAGAAAGGCGGCGGGAACTCACCCCAATGACCAGCTGGATCGTGCGATCCTGAGAAAAGCTTCCTTTCTTGACCTTCGGTCTTAAGACCGGCGCAGTGTAGCATTTTCACCCATCGGGCGGCACGGATAACGCAGCGGCAGGGGAGTAAAATGCGAGCTATTGCGCAAAGTTCTCAAAGCCAGCGCCGCCAATCCAGGTTATAAGGTGAAACTATTTTGTAAACCGACACGTTGACCCTTGCGAAAAAATGCAGTGGTGCTAATGTGAGCAGCCCTGATACAGATAAATCTTATTTCGGGTCTCTTTTGCCGTCCTGGCAAGTTGGTTATGTTTTATCAAGGAACATGTTGTATGCGTAAAATCGCATTGTTCATTGCGATGCTTCTTATTCCGTGCGTTTCGTTTGCAGGGCTGCTCAGCAGCAACAGCTCCACGACGCCGGTGAGTAAAGAATACAAACAGCAGTTGATGGGCTCTCCGGTCTATATCCAGATCTTTAAGGAAGAGCGCACGTTAGACCTGTTTGTGAAGATGGGTGAGACGTATCAGCTGCTGGACAGCTATAAAATCTGCAATTACTCCGGCGGCCTGGGTCCGAAACAGCGTCAGGGCGATTTCAAAAGCCCGGAAGGATTCTATAGCGTTCAGCGTAACCAGCTCAAACCCGACAGCCGCTTCTATAAAGCCATCAACATCGGTTTCCCGAATGCCTATGACCGCGCGCACGGCTATGACGGTAAATATTTGATGATCCACGGCGCGTGCGTGTCAGTGGGTTGTTATGCGATGACCGATAACGGCATTGATGAGATCTTCCAGTTTGTCACGGGTGCGCTGGTCTTCGGGCAGTCTGCCGTGCAGGTAAGCATCTATCCGTTCCGCATGACTGACACCAATATGCAGCGCCACAGAACGTCGTATTACGCGGATTTCTGGAAGCAGTTGAAGCCGGGTTATGACTACTTCCAGCAGACGCATAAGCCGCCGACGGTCTCGGTGGTAGACGGACGTTACGTGGTCAGCAAGCCGCTGAGCCACGAAGTCGTCCAGCCCCAGCTGGCGTCAAATTACGCGCTCCCCGAGACAAAATAAGATCCACTCGCCTGGCATGATTTTTTGCCAGGCTTCATTGCCCGTCAGCGGCTGAGTGGCAATTACCGTCACCACATCGTTTGGTGTGGTTTCGGTCTGAAAATCAATCTCCACGTCCTGATCCAGCAGTTTTGCCACGCCGAACGGCGCCCGCCGGGTGATCCAGAACAGGTTCGTCGAGCAGAACGCCATCACGTACCGCCCATCCGACAACAGCATGTTAAATACGCCCTTCTCGCGCAGCTCAGACGCCAGAGAGGCAATGTATTTAAATACTGCGGTCATATTGCCCGGCGTGCGCGGATAGCGCTCGGTCAGCTTATGCAGCAGCCAGCAAAACGCCTTCTCACTGTCAGTTTCACCTACCGGACGAAAATTGCCGGTCTCAAGTGTCTTATAGCCTGTCAGCTGGCCGTTATGGGCGTAGGTCCAGTTGCGTCCCCACAGCTCGCGGGTAAACGGATGGGTATTCTCCAGCGCCACTTCGCCCCGGTTGGCCTGACGAATATGGGCCACCACCGAGCGGGATTTAATCGGATAATCCTGCACCAGTTTGGCGATTGGCGAATTAAAGCTGGGTTGTGGATCCTTGAACGTGCGACAGCCTTTCCCTTCGTAGAAGGTAATGCCCCAGCCGTCTTTATGCGGCCCGGTTCCTCCACCGCGCTGCACCAGCCCGGTGAAACTAAAGCAGATATCGGTCGGCACATTGGCGCTCATCCCGAGCAGTTCGCACATACATCACCTCCACAACTGCGGGGGCAATGCGCCCCCGGCGAAGTCTTACTTAACCATCTCTTTTTCGATTAACTGGATCAGGATATGGATCACTTTGATGTGAATTTCCTGAACACGGTCAGCGTAACCGAAATGAGGCACGCGAATTTCGATATCCGCAGAACCCGCCATTTTGCCGCCGTCTTTGCCGGTCAGGGTGATCACTTTCATCCCCTTCTCACGCGCGGCTTCAATCGCTTTGATCACGTTGGCGGAGTTGCCAGAGGTAGAAATCCCCAGCAGAACATCCCCTTCACGGCCCACGGCTTCGACATAACGTGAGAAGATGTGATCGTAACCGAAATCATTGCCCACACAGGAGATGTGGCTGACATCAGAGATGGCGATGGCCGGGTAGCCCGGACGGTTTTCACGATAACGGCCAGTTAACTCTTCGGCGAAGTGCATGGCGTCACAGTGGGAGCCACCGTTGCCGCAGGAGATCACTTTACCGCCCGCTTTAAAGCTGTCGGCCAGCAGGACCGCCGCGCGCTGAATCGCATGAATATTGGCTTCATCTTTCAGAAAGTTAGCCAGCGTCTCCGCCGCTTCGTTCAGTTCGTTACGAATAAGATCCTGGTACATGAGGATAATCCTTCAGTATTGATGAAATAACCCAGCAAGTTTACCGGATAGCGGTAAAAGCGAGAAGCTAAAGGCGTGGGAAACGACGGCCGTTTTGTTTTTTTGTGCCGGGCAAAACCTGAACAATGTGAACCAGGTTGTAATTATTTTGTGAATACATTGCTAAAAGAAATAACATCCACTACAACCATATCATCACAAGTGGTCAGACCTCCTACAAGACAGGGAGCTTTTTTCTATGATGATTCTCAGTATTTTCTTAACTGTTGTTCTGCTCGGCGTGCTGTTCTATCACCGGGTCAGCTTGCTTCTGAGCAGCCTTATTTTACTGGCGTGGACCGCTGCGCTTGGCGTAAGCGGCATCTGGAATATCTGGTTGCTGGTTCCGCTGGCGATTATGCTGGTGCCGTTCAACATCACCTCCATGCGTAAGTCGATGATTTCCTTGCCGGTCTTTCGCGGTTTCCGCAAAGTGATGCCGCCGATGTCGCGCACTGAAAAAGAGGCGATCGACGCGGGCACCACCTGGTGGGAAGGCGAGCTGTTCCAGGGGAATCCTGACTGGAAAAAGCTGCACAACTATCCACAGCCGCGTCTGACTGCTGAAGAGCAGGCGTTTATCGACGGTCCGGTTGAAGAAGCCTGCCGCATGGCAAACGACTTCCAGATCACCCATGAAATGGCCGATCTGCCGCCGGAACTGTGGGCGTATCTGAAAGAACATCGCTTCTTTGCGATGATCATTAAGAAAGAGTACGGTGGCCTGGAGTTCTCTGCTTATGCTCAGGCGCGTGTGCTGCAAAAACTGGCGGGCGTCTCCGGGATCCTCGCCATCACCGTCGGCGTGCCGAACTCATTAGGCCCGGGCGAACTGCTGCAACATTACGGCACCGAAGAGCAAAAAAATCATTATCTGCCGCGTCTGGCCCGCGGTCTGGAAATTCCGTGCTTCGCGCTGACCAGCCCGGAAGCGGGTTCCGATGCGGGTGCCATTCCGGATACCGGCGTGGTCTGTATGGGCGAGTGGCAGGGGGAACAGGTGCTGGGTATGCGCCTGACCTGGAACAAGCGCTACATTACGCTGGCGCCGATTGCCACCGTACTGGGCCTGGCCTTTAAACTCTCTGACCCGGACAAACTGCTGGGCGATGAAGAGGATCTGGGCATTACCTGTGCGCTGATCCCAACCTCCACACCGGGCGTTGAGATTGGTCGTCGCCACTTCCCGCTGAACGTACCGTTCCAGAACGGCCCAACCCGTGGCGAAGATATCTTCGTGCCGATTGATTACATCATTGGTGGTCCGAAAATGGCCGGTCAGGGCTGGCGCATGCTGGTGGAATGCCTGTCCGTGGGTCGCGGCATTACCCTGCCGTCAAACTCAACCGGCAGTCTGAAATCAGTGGCAATGGGGATCGGTGCATACGCCCATATCCGCCGCCAGTTCAAAATCTCCATCGGCAAGATGGAAGGGATTGAAGAGCCGCTGGCGCGTATCGCGGGCAATGCCTATGTGATGGATGCTGCGGCGTCGCTGATTACTTACGGAATTATGCTCGGCGAAAAACCGGCGGTACTGTCAGCCATCGTGAAGTATCACTGTACCCACCGTGCGCAGCAATCGATCATTGATGCGATGGATATCGCCGGCGGTAAAGGCATTATGCTCGGCGAAGGCAACTTCCTGGCCCGCGGCTATCAGGGCGCGCCGATTGCCATCACCGTAGAAGGGGCAAATATTTTGACCCGAAGCATGATGATCTTCGGTCAGGGTGCCATCCGCTGCCATCCGTACGTGCTGGCAGAGATGGACGCCGCGCAGAATAACGATGTGGATGCCTTCGATAAACTGTTGTTCAAACACATTGGCCATGTGGGCAGCAATAAAGTGCGCAGCTTCTGGCTGGGTCTGACCCGCGGTTTGACCAGCGCCACGCCAACCGGCGATGCGACCCGCCGCTACTACCAGCATCTGAACCGTCTGAGCGCCAACCTTGCGCTGCTCTCTGATGTGTCGATGGCTGTACTTGGCGGCAGCCTGAAGCGTCGGGAACGTATCTCCGCGCGTCTGGGCGATGTGTTGAGCCAGATTTACCTCGCCTCAGCGGTGCTGAAACGCTACGACGATGAAGGCCGTCATGAGGCCGATCTGCCCCTGGTTCACTGGGGTGTGCAGGATGCGCTGTATCAGGCGGAACAGGCGATTGACGATCTGCTGGTCAACTTCCCGAATCGTCTGGTGGCAGGTGCGCTGCGCATGGCTATCTTCCCGACCGGTCGTCACTATCTGGCACCGTCCGATAAGCTGGATCATAAAGTGGCGAAGATCCTGCAGGTTCCGAGTGCCACCCGTTCCCGTATTGGTCGCGGCCAGTATCTGACCCCGAGTAAGCACAACCCGGTCGGTCTGCTGGAAGAGGCGCTGCTGGACGTGATGGCGGCCGACCCGATTCATCAGAAAATTTGTAAACAGCTGGGTAAAAACCTGCCGTTTACCCGCCTGGACGAGCTGGCAAAAAACGCGCTGGCGGGCGGTATTATCAGCCAGGACGAAGCTGGCCTGCTGATTAAGGCCGAAGAGAGCCGTCTGCGCAGCATTAACGTGGATGACTTCGAGGCTGATGAACTGGCGACACAGCCGGTAAAGCTGGCGGAGAACATCCGCAAACCTGAAGCCGCATGACCCCCATCAGTGCCCATCAACCCCGCCTCGTGCGGGGTTTTTTATTGCCACCCTTTTGTCTAATTGTCGTGCTACAGTGTGAAAATGTGGTCCTTCGAGGAGTCTTACTGTGCCTGGTTTGAAGATTACGCTTTTGCAACAACCGCTGGTGTGGATGGATGGTCCCGCCAACCTGCGCCATTTCGATCGTCAGCTGGAAGGGATAGTCGGGCGCGACATTATTATCCTGCCAGAGATGTTCACCACCGGCTTCGCCATGGAGGCGGCAAAGAAGTCGATGCCGCAGGACGATGTCGTCGCCTGGATGCAGACCAAAGCGCAGCAAACCCAGGCGTTAGTCGCGGGTAGCGCAGCGCTGCAGACCGAGCGCGGGCCGGTAAACCGATTTCTGCTGGTTGAGCCAGAGGGCAAGGTGCATTTCTACGACAAACGCCACCTGTTCCGCATGGCCGACGAGCATCAGCACTATGAAGCGGGCAACGAAAGGCTGGTGTTTGAGTGGCGCGGCTGGCGCATTCTGCCGCTGGTCTGCTATGACCTGCGCTTCCCGGTGTGGTCGCGTAACCGCAACGATTACGACCTTGCGCTGTATGTCGCTAACTGGCCAGCACCGCGATCGCTGCACTGGCAGGCGCTGCTGACGGCGCGCGCCATTGAGAACCAGGCGTATGTCGCAGGCTGCAATCGGGTAGGCACCGATGGCAATGGTCATCACTATCGTGGTGACAGCCGGGTAATTAACCCGCAGGGCGAGATTATTGCCACCGCTGAGCCACATCATGCCACACGCATTGACGCAGAGCTGTCGCTGACGGCGCTTAGAGAGTATCGGGAGAAGTTTCCTGCCTGGCAGGATGCAGATCCGTTTAGCATCGGGTAATGACATAACGGGCAGCGCATGCGTCTGCCCGATTTCATGACGTGCTGAAACGACAAAGGCCTGAGTCATTTCTGACTCAGGCCTTTTGAATAGTGGCGGAACGGACGGGACTCGAACCCGCGACCCCCTGCGTGACAGGCAGGTATTCTAACCGACTGAACTACCGCTCCACTGTGTTCCGTTGGGAACGAGGCAGATATTACGGTTTGCCTCCGATCCCGTCAATGCTTTTTCTCTGCTTTTGAATCACTTGCTGCAAAATTGCGCCATACGCTTATTTTGTCAGCACTTCAGCCGCATTTATCCGCGCCAGAGGCAGCTTCCGCCCTTCTTTTGCACCAGATCCAGGCGAGATTCATGCGCCATGAGCTCTTCATCGCTGGCTAAAATAACGCGTAAGGCATTTGCCTGACGGACAATGCGTTGGATCCCGCCTTCATTAAGCTGCTGCTGCGCGTCGCTGTCAGAACTAAACGACAGCGCGGTCTGACCGCCGGTCATCAGCAGGTAGACATCTGCCAGGATCTGGGAATCGAGCAGTGCCCCGTGCAGCGTTCGCTTGCTGTTATCTATTTCATAGCGCGAGCATAACGCATCCAGACTATTACGCTTGCCGGGGAACATCTTCCTCGCCATCGCCAGGCTGTCCGTCACCTTACAGAAGGTGTCGGTCTTTGGCAGGCCACGGTTGAGCTTGTTAAACTCGTAGTCCATAAAGCCGATATCGAACGAGGCGTTATGGATGACAAGCTCGGCACCTTTGATGTACTCGATGAATTCATCGGCGACGTCAGCAAAGGTGGGTTTATCCAGTAAGAATTCATCTGCGATGCCGTGAACGCCAAAGGCTTCCGGGTCCACCAGCCGATCCGGTTTCAGGTAAACGTGAAAGTTATTCCCCGTCAGACGGCGGTTGATAACCTCGACGGCACCGATCTCGATGATTTTATGCCCTTCATAATGGGCACCGATCTGATTCATACCGGTGGTTTCGGTATCGAGGACGATGATCCTGTCAGCGCTAAGTGTGTCTGCAATGCTCATTCTGTAGGCCTGTTCTTTTCAACGGCGATATTGTAAACAACCTGGCCGGGCCTTCAAGGGCTAATTCGCCGCGCCTCTATTTTGCTGTGCTGAGGACGGCCATTTATGTCAGACTTGCCGTTTTCATTACAGGATGTCTGCCAGGATGCGTAAACAGGTAGAAATTTACACCGACGGTTCTTGCCTCGGCAATCCGGGCCCCGGGGGTTACGGTGCGATCATACGGTATCGCGAACATGAAAAAACCTTCAATGAAGGCTATCACCTGACCACCAATAACCGCATGGAGTTAATGGCGGCGATTGTGGCGCTCGAGGCCCTGAAAGAGCACTGTGATGTGGTGCTGAGCACGGACAGCCAGTATGTGCGCCAGGGGATCACCCAGTGGATCCATAACTGGAAAAAGCGCGGCTGGAAAACGGCCGATAAAAAACCGGTTAAGAATGTTGATCTCTGGCAGCGCCTGGATGCGGCGCTCAGCGAGCATAAGATCCAGTGGGAGTGGGTAAAAGGCCATGCCGGTCACCCTGAAAACGAACGTTGCGACGAGCTGGCGCGCGCGGCGGCCATGAATCCACAGCATGAAGATGTAGGCTATAAGCCGGAAGCCTGATCAGGGCTTACGATACTGGCGCGTGGCGCCCACGGCGGCACGCAGCTGCGTCCTGGATTTACTTTGCTTCATTGGGTTGAGCGTAAGAGGGACCGTTCGCTTGCGCGCCACGATCACCTGCATGCAGCCCAGTGCCGGAAAATGGGTGCTGAGCATCTTCCCGCCCTGCCGCGTCCACGGCAAGACCTGAAAACCACTCTGGTGCATCACCTCAAAGTTGAGCAGCGAGAGCCAGTCCAGCTGACGCATCAGAGTGAACATGCGGCTGTTGTAAGGCGGCGTGCGGCGCAGCACCGGCACCAGCTTGCGCATACCCATCAAACTCATCGGATTAAAGCTGCTGATCACCAGCCATCCGTCATCAATCAGCACCCGGTCGGCCTCGCGTAATAAACGATGCGGATCCTCGCACCACGGCAATGAATGCGCCAGCAGGCAAGCATCAACGGATTTTTCAGCAAACGGCAGATGCAGCGGATCGGCTTTGACCTGCACCGGTTCTCCCCCTAGCGAGACATTGACCTGATGTGAAATCGCGCAGCTTTCCGAGTTGATTTCCGCGCTCAGATTGCCAATCTTAAGCAGGTGAAAACCATACATTTTCGCAAACCAGGGCTTAAGCTGCTGCTCAAGCGCTTCGCGATAGTATTCGCCCCAGGGCAATTCCGCCCAGTGTTCCGGTGCGATAACAATCTGAGGTATCCTTGCCGGTTTCATCAAACACTCGCCACGCTATGAGAGGTAATGTATGAATCTTATCAGTATTCCTGCTTTTCAGGACAATTACATCTGGGTTTTAACCAATGATGAAGGTCGTTGCATTATTGTCGACCCGGGCGAGGCTGAACCGGTATTAAACGCCATTGAAGACAACCAGTGGCAGCCGGAGGCGATTCTGCTGACTCACCACCATCGCGATCACGTCGGTGGCGTAGCGGCACTGCGGGCGAAATTTCCGCATCTGGGGGTTTACGGACCGGCAGAGACACAAGATAAAGGGGTAACGCGCGTAGTTGAAGATGGCGAAAAGATCGTCATTCTTATGTTGGAATTTTCTGTAATTGCCACACCGGGTCACACTTCCGGACATATTTCGTTCTTCAGTTTTCCTTATCTTTTCTGTGGCGATACGATGTTCTCTGGCGGCTGTGGTCGGTTGTTCGAAGGCACGCCAACCCAGATGTACCAGTCCTTCCAGAAAATAAATGCGCTTCCTGACGATACTTTGATTTGTTGCGCGCATGAATACACTTTAGCAAATATGAAGTTTGCGAGGCACATCCTGCCAGAGGATCGCGCAATTGAGGATTATTACCTTAAAGTGAAGGAGTTACGTGCAAAACAACAAAACACACTCCCCGTAACTCTGAAAAATGAGCGTAAAACAAATTTATTTTTAAGAACCAATGATATTGATTTAATTAATAAAATTAACGAAGAAACAAATATGCAACAACCTGAGGACCGTTTTGCGTGGTTAAGGGCAAAGAAAGACGTGTTCTGACAATTGCGGGTTGCCTTTTGAAAAATTCGTCGTTATCATCGCTCGTCTTTTAAGCAACTATTGACACACACATGAAGGCAAAAGCGATATTACTCGCCTCTGTCCTGCTTGTGGGTTGCCAGGCGTCTCAAAACGCCGGCAACGTACAACAGCACGCACAGAGCCTTTCTGCAGCTGGTCAAGGGGAAGCAGGGAAGTTTACAAGTCAATCGCGATGGGCAGACGATGGGACGTCTTTCGCACAGGATCAAGACTTGTGGGCCTCTATTGGCGACGAGCTAAAGATGGGAATTCCGGATAACAACCGGATTCGCGAACAGAAACAGAAGTATTTAAGCAATAAGAGCTATCTCCACGATGTAACTTTACGGGCAGAGCCGTATATGTACTGGATAGCAGGGCAAGTTAAGAAACGTAACATGCCTATGGAACTGGTACTACTACCCATAGTGGAGAGCGCTTTTGACCCGCACGCAACGTCTGGTGCCAATGCCGCAGGGCTTTGGCAGATCATACCGAGCACTGGGCGAAATTATGGATTGAAACAGACCCGCAGCTATGATGCGCGTCGTGATGTGGTCGCTTCGACGACTGCCGCTCTCGACATGATGCAACGTCTGAACAAGATGTTCGACGGTGACTGGCTGCTTACTGTCGCTGCGTATAACAGCGGCGAGGGTCGTGTACTGAAGGCAATGAAAGCGAATAAAGCACGGGGCAAGCCCACCGACTTTTGGTCGCTTCCACTGCCACGGGAAACTAAGCTGTACGTACCGAAGATGCTGGCTTTGAGTGATATTCTCAAGAACAGCAAACAGTACGGCGTGAAGCTGCCGACTGCGGATGAAAGTCGTGCGCTGGCGAGAGTGCGTCTTAACAATCCTGTTGAACTGAAACAGATTGCGGATATGGCGGGCATCTCGGTCACCAAACTGAAGGCCTTTAATGCAGGTGTTAAAGGCTCTACGCTTGGTGCCAACGGGCCGAAGTATGTCCTGGTGCCACAGAAACACGCTGAACAGCTACGCGTATCGCTGGCTTCGGGTGAAATTGCTGCGGTTCAGTCTACGCTGATCGCCGATAATTCACCGGTTAACAGCCGTAGCTATCAGGTACGTTCAGGCGATACGCTTTCAGGCATCGCATCACGTCTTGGCGTGAGCACGAAGGATTTGCAGCAGTGGAATAATCTGCGCGGCTCTTCACTGAAAGTGGGTCAGGACCTGACGGTTGGCGCGGGTACAAGCGCGCAGCGTCTCGCCAGCAACAACGATAGTATTACCTATCGTGTGCGTAAAGGTGATTCGCTCTCCAGTATTGCGAAGCGTCACGGTGTGAACATCAAAGATGTGATGCGCTGGAACAGCGATACTGACAACCTGCAGCCTGGCGATCGGATCACGCTGTTTGTGAAGAACAACGCGACGCCGGATTCCTGATTTCAGAGACCGATATCAAAAAGGCACCGATTCCCCCGGTGCCTTTTTTGTTTATCCTGCTTTCTGGGCTTCTGCCAGGATCGTATCGCTGGTGAATGAGCCCTCTTCCTGCAGCTCAAAATAGGCTTTTACCTCGGCGGAGGCACTCTCCTGATACAGACGAATCCCCTGGCTCAACGCTTCAGGCGTGCGCATGCGCGCAATCCACGATGAAAACTCAAGGGTCAATCTGTCGGTCTGCAGCGATCGCGTAATCAACCCGGCATCGGTGAACATCGATAACCACTCGCCGCTGGAATAGTTGCGCACATGCGACGTATCGCGCAGCGCTTCGACCGTTTGTAACCACACATCACGAACCGGATGACCCGGCGACATGATATCCATAATAATCACCGTCCCACCCGGTTTCAGCACCCGCTTAACTTCACGCAGCGCCTGGCCGACGTCATGCCAGTGGTGAGCGGAGTAACGACTGATGACGACATCAAACGATTGATCGTCAAAGGGTAAGGATTCTGCATACCCCTGCCGGGTTGCAACATTTTCCAGCCCTTTCTCTTTGGCGGCCTCTGCCACAACCTCCAGCATCTGACTGGATAAATCGTATGCCGTTACCTGAGCGACCTGCTGCGCCGCCACAAAGCTGGCATGACCAGCACCACAGCCTAAGTCGAGCACACAAGCATTGGGAAAATCGGCCAGCCTTTCTGCCAGACGAACCAGATCGCGCCCGGATGCATGAACCGTGCTGGTGAGATAGGCCTTTGCCTGAGAGCCAAACTGTTTTTCGACGTTATCGTGATGGGACTGTGTTGTCATCTTGCTGTCCTTCGGTTTGTTGGAAAATAAAGGGCAGCACCTGCGCAGGCCTGCCCCATGGCAGACCTGACCGACCTTTATTTCTCAGGTTTGCCGGGACTGAATTCGACGAGTAGCGGATTGTGATCGGACGCGCGGGTGACCAGCACTGAGGCTTCAGTAACGTTCAGACCACGATAGAAGACAAAATCGAGAGGACGGCCAAACGCCTTTCGACGCTGGTCATCGGTAAAACGGACTTCGCGCAGCGACATCTCACGTGCAAAGCGATAAAGCGCATTCATGCGTGAACGGCTCCAGGCATTGAAATCTCCGGCCATCACTACCGGACCACTGTGATGGGCGATCTGATCGCCAATAGGGAGCAATTGCTTACTGTAAACATCCACACCAAGGCTGAAATTGACCGCGTGAATATTCACCACCATCAACAGACGGGTATCCGGCAGCGGGTAGACGGTGACCAGCGCAGATTTAGCCAGCCGCAGGATCGGTTCACGTTCCCGCAGCGGGCAACAATAAACCGGATGGGCGGCAGAGAGGGTCATCACCCCCGACGGGTGCTGAGGCAGAACAAATGCCGGAACCTGGTCTGCGGCAAGATAGTTAGTGGTCGCAAACCTTACCAGTTCCGGCGTGGTTTGTGCTTCCTGCAACAACACGAGATGCGCATCCTTGCCGAAATTCTGCAGGACAGACAGCCATTCTGCGCGCTGCTGCTTAAAAATATTCCAGACCAGAACCCGTATTTTTGCATCACTACTTAACGGGGCCCCGGCGGGTAATGCCTGCCCGATGCTCGCAAACGACCCCGGAGGTAAGATTCTCTCCGCAGGCTGTCCGGCAATATAGCGCATAGCATAGGTATTTTTTCGCACTGTTTGAAACGACCTCTATCACCAAAACCCGTCCAGGAAATGGAACGGGTTCTATTGTTATAGGGTTTTCAGCTCACACTTTCAACGCAATTACCGAGAATCCGCTTTTCGGTTGTGTAAGCAAGTGCTTACTGCGAACTTATCCGAGCGCAACGCGAGCCGGTTTATCCAGGCGACCACTCAAACCAATCAGCAAAAATGCCGCGAGAACGATAACCGCACCAATCCACGGCGTTTGCGACAGGCCAAAGTGTTCTACCGTCTGGCCGCCAATAATAGACCCCAGCGCGATACCGACGTTAAACGCGGCAATATTCAATCCGGAAGCCACATCCACAGCGTTTGGCGTATACAATTCTGCTTTTTGCACCACGTAAACCTGTAACCCCGGCACGTTACCGAAGGCAAAAATCCCCATCACCAGTACCGTGGCCAGCGCGGCATACTGCATGGATGCAGTGAACTGGAAGACCAGCAGCAGAACAACCAGCGCAGCAAAAATGATCTTCAGTGCTGGAACTGCGCCATGTTTATCGGCCAGCTTACCGCCCCAGACGTTACCTATCGCCACCGACACGCCGTATCCCAGCAGGATCCAGCTTACCGCGCTCGGAGAGAACCCGGCCAGCTCCTGCATCATCGGCGCCAGAAAAGTAAAGGCGGTGAACACGCCGCCGTAACCCAGCGCAGTGATGGCATAGATCATCAGCAGGCGTGGATGCGTCAGTACTTTCAGTTGGTCGCGCAAGGTCGCTGCCGCACGTCCCGGAATATTAGACGGGATCAGTACCAGGCTGCTTATTAACGCGATCACCCCAAGCAGAGAGACGGCAAGGAAGGTTTCACGCCAGCCAAAATGCTGCCCGATAAAGGTACCCAGCGGGACGCCGGTGACCAGCGCGACGGTTAACCCACCAAACATAATGGCAATGGCCGAGGCCGCCTTATCCTTTGGCACCAGGCTTGTCGCGATTGTCGAGCCGATGGAGAAGAAGACGCCGTGAGCCAGCCCAGTTAACAGGCGGGCAACGATCAGCGTCGAATAATCAGGCGCCTGCCAGGCAAGAATATTGCCGGCAGTGAAGAGGACCATCAATCCCATCAACAGCTGTTTACGCGGCAGACGACCGGTCATTGCGGTGAGTACCGGCGCTCCGATAGCCACCCCGAGAGCATAAATAGAAACCAGCAGACCCGCAGAAGGTAGCGAGATAGCAAGCTGGTCGGCGATGGTCGGTACCAGACCGACAATAACAAATTCGGTAGTGCCGATTGCAAAAGCACTGATGGTCAGGGCAAGGAGTGCCAGAGGCATATAAAACTCCGTATAAACAGGATTAAGATGACACGCAGTATGCGCCAGTGTTTAAATAACAAAAATGCTCAAAGTATCAATACAATTTTGCGGATTAAGCAACAATGAAAGCAACCTCTGAAGAACTGGCGATCTTTGTCGCCGTCGTTGAAAGCGGCAGCTTTAGTCGGGCCGCAGAGCAGCTGGGACAGGCCAACTCGGCGGTGAGCCGGTCGGTCAAAAAGCTGGAGATGAAGTTGGGGGTCAGCCTGCTTAACCGGACCACGCGTCAGCTTAGCCTGACCGAAGAAGGTGAGCGGTATTTTCGTCGGGTTCAGTCTATTTTGCAGGAGATGGCTGCCGCTGAAACAGAAATTATGGAGACACGCAGTACGCCACGGGGATTATTGCGAATTGATGCAGCCACGCCCGTCGTACTGCATTTCCTGATGCCGCTGATTAAGCCTTTCCGCGAACGTTACCCGGAAATGACGCTTTCACTGGTCTCATCTGAGACGTTTATCAACCTGATTGAGCGCAAAGTGGATGTGGCGATCCGCGCCGGTACGCTGACCGATTCAAGCCTGCGGGCCCGCCCGCTGTTCGCCAGCTATCGGAAAATTATCGCGTCTCCGGCGTACATAGCCCGTTTTGGGCAGCCAAAGACGATTGAGGAGTTAAAAGAGCATCTGTGTCTGGGTTTTACAGAGCCGGTGTCACTGAATATCTGGCCCCTCGCCTGCCATGATGGGCAGCTGCATGAAGTGACCAGCGGTCTTTCTTCGAACAGTGGAGAGACGCTAAAGCAGCTGTGTCTGGCCGGGAACGGCATCGCCTGCCTGTCGGATTATATGATTAATAAGGAAATTGCGCGGGGCGAACTGGTAGAGCTGATGGCGGATAAACGGCTGCCGGTCGAGATGCCCTTTAGCGCGGTCTATTACAGCGACAGAGCGGTGAGTACCCGGATCCGGGCGTTTATCGACTTTCTGAGTGAGCATGTAAAACAGCTCCCGAAGGAGCTGTAAGAGGGTTAAGCGTACAGAGGGAGGGTTAAATTAATCCCACTTCGGTGCCAGGCCTTCCGGGCTCACCAGGCGATCGTTGCAATCGAGAGCGGCGATCGCTTTTTTATCCTCCTGATCCAGCTGTAGATCTTGTGCCAGCAGGTTGCTTGCCAGATTTTCCGGTTTGGTTGAAGAGGGGATCACGGCATACCCTTCTCCCATCGCCCAGGCCAGAATAACCTGTGCAGCGGTTGCGCTATGTTTTGCCGCAATACGCAGAATAGTTTCGTCTTTCAGTGCCTTACCGTACGCCAGCGTCATATATGAGGTGATGTGGATGCCGTGCTGCTGGGCCCATTCCACCACCTGACGGTTCTGCAGATAAGGTGAAAGCTCGATCTGATTCGTCGCGATATTTTCTGCGCCCACCGAAGCAATAGCCTTTTCCATCAATGGGATAGTGAAGTTTGAGATCCCAATTTCACGGGTCAGACCCTGCTTTTTCGCTGCCAGCAACGCTGACATGAACTCTTCTACCTCAACCGCATCATCTGGCGATGGCCAGTGGATCAAGGTGAGATCAACGTAATCGGTACGCAGTTTTTTCAGGCTCTCTATCAGGCTGGGAACTAATTTCTCTTTGCTCAGGTTCTCAATCCAGATTTTGGTGGTAATAAATAGCGCATCGCGCGGGACGCCGCTCTCTGCGATTGCCTGACCGACGGCAGCTTCGTTATCGTAGATCTGCGCCGTATCAATTGTACGGTAACCCAGTTCGAGTGCATTTTTAACGGATGCGATAACAACCTCGTCTTTCAGGCGGAAAGTGCCGAGACCGAATGCAGGGATAGTCATTGAATTCCTCTTTTCTTTGTCGTGTTTGTTAACTAAGAGGATTATCTATGCTGTGGTTATGTGAAAAAAGAGGCGATTAAGCAGAGGATTTTTGCGTTTATAGCAATAATTGAACGACAGGCAAGAAAAAAGCCCTGAGCGTTAGCTCAGGGCTTTCAATAAGTGGCGGAACGGACGGGACTCGAACCCGCGACCCCCTGCGTGACAGGCAGGTATTCTAACCGACTGAACTACCGCTCCACCGAAGACTTCTGTAACCACCGGTTTATT
>NZ_JBOGBT010000041.1:0-12329 GCF_051656365.1 Silvania sp.
CATCATCAACACAAGCTGGAGCGTCTGACGGCTATCGCCATCACCCTGCCGGGGATCATTGATACCGAAAACGGCATTGTGCACCGGATGCCGTTTTACGAAGACGTCAAAGAGATGCCGCTGGGCGAGGTGCTGAAAAATCATACGGGTGTGCCGGTCTATATTCAGCATGATATCAGCGCCTGGACGATGGCCGAGGCCCTGTTCGGTGCCTCCCGTGGGGCGCGCGACGTGATTCAGGTGGTGATTGACCACAACGTTGGCGCCGGGGTGATCACCGACGGTCGCCTGCTGCATGCCGGGAGCAGCAGCCTGGTAGAGATCGGCCATACGCAGGTCGATCCTTACGGCAGGCTCTGCTACTGCGGCAACCACGGCTGTCTGGAGACCATTGCCAGCGTCGACAGCGTGCTGGAGATGGCGCAGGTGCGCTTAAGCCAGTCGATGAGTTCGACGCTGCACGGCCAGCCGCTGACCGTGGAGTCGCTTTGCCAGGCCGCCCAACAGGGGGATTTGCTGGCAAAAGACATCATTACAGGCGTCGGCACCCATATCGGACGCATTCTTGCCATTATGGTGAATTTGTTTAATCCGCAAAAAATTCTAATCGGTTCCCCGCTGAGCCAGGCGTCGGACGTGCTGTTCCCGGCTATCGCCGACTGTATCCGTCAGCAGTCCCTCCCGGCCTACAGTAAACACATCGCGGTAGAAAGCACCCAGTTTACCAATCAGGGGACGATGGCGGGCGCGGCGCTGGTGAAAGACGCCATGTATAACGGTTCGCTGCTGATCCGTCTCCTGCAAGGTTAACTGTTTTTTATAAATTTACTAAAAATTGCGCTATCTCAAGCTGAGCTGATAGCGCATGCCTTAGACTCCCTCTACTGAATTATTTCCTTGGCTTATATTTTCAAAGCATAACGGTGGAGTGAGTGATGCTTAAGCGTTTCTTTGTAACGGGTACTGATACCTCCGTCGGCAAGACGGTTGTATCCCGCGCCTTGCTGCAATCCTTAATGGCAGGCGGTAAAAGCGTGGCTGGGTACAAGCCGGTAGCCAAAGGCAGTAAACAGACCCCAGAGGGATTGCGCAATAAAGATGCGCTGGTGCTGCAAAGCGTCTCCTCCCTTCAACTGCCTTATCATGCCATTAACCCAATTGCGCTCAGCGAAGACGAAAGCAGCGTGGCGCACAGCGGGCCGGTCAATTACACCCTGCTGTCGAACGGTCTTGCCAGTCTGAGCGAGCAGGTCGATCACGTGGTGGTCGAAGGTACCGGTGGCTGGCGGAGCCTGATGAACGATTTGCGTCCGCTCTCCGAGTGGGTGGTGCAGGAGCAGCTTCCGGTTCTGCTGGTGGTCGGTATCCAGGAAGGCTGCATTAACCACGCACTGCTGACGGCGCAGGCCATCGCTAATGACGGCTTGCCGCTGGTGGGCTGGGTGGCAAACCGCATCAACCCAGGGCTGGCGCACTATGCTGAAATCATCAATGTGCTGAGCAAAAAGCTCCCGGGCCCGCTGGTAGGCGAACTACCTTATTTGCCGCGCGCCGAGCAGCGCGAACTGTCGCAGTACATCGATTTAACGCGGCTCGGCCGCGCGCTCACCGTAGATCGCGTTCTGGCGTAACGCCCGCGATTTCACCAGGCTGGCGCTAGAGTCGAACTCACCGTTATCGGTTTTCAGCGCTTCCATATAGTCGGTGGGTGCATAGTTACGGCGGCGCAGATAAATTCTGCCCGGACCGCTCCCTCTCCTCTTTGGGGAGAGGGTTGGGGTGAGGGGAAACCTGCTGGCAACTCTGGTCGTTCCGTTCACATCAGGTTCTGGGGCATCGCGATTCCCTCAGCTCGTTCCTGCCGGCGCATCCCTGCGCCTCGCCCCGGCCTTGCTTAAACACTTCGGCGATTTTCAGCCGGACCACGCGTCCCTGTAACCTGTTTAATCTTTTACAGCAACTTCATTGGCTTAAGGAAAAAGGGCTTAATTGTCGCTAACGATATTCAGCGCCCGTCGCGTGCGGCCGGAGCTCAGGTACTCCGCAATATAGTCCTGCGAAATTTCGCCGTTGTAACGCCCGTCCTCATCGACAATTGGCATCCAGCTGGTGTTACTCTCATACAGTCGCGACAGCACCACGCGCAGGTTGTCTTCCGCTTTGCCGGTCATCCGGAACGGATGCAGTAAATCGGCGCAGGTACCGCTGGCGTGACGCGCCTCGCGACGCTTCACAAAGCCCAGCGGTTTGCCTTCGTCGTCCACCACGGTGATCGCGCGGATATCGTTATCGTCCATGGTGGCAAAGGCCTCCACAAGTGAGGTAGTGCTGCGCACCGTCAGGGTCGGCTGCTGGTCGGTCACGTCGCCTGCGGAGACCAGCAGCAGACGTTTCAGCGTGCGGTCCTGGCCGACAAACGACCCGACAAATTCATTCGCCGGTTTGGCCAGCAGTTCGTCCGGGCTGGCGCACTGGACGATTTTCCCCTGACGGAATACGGCGATACGGTCGCCCAGCTTCAGCGCTTCATCAATATCATGGCTCACCAGCATTACCGTCTTTTTCAACTTGCGCTGCATCTCGAGGAACTGATTCTGGATCACCTCGCGGTTAATCGGGTCGACCGCACCGAAAGGTTCATCCATCAGCAGCACCGGGGGATCCGCCGCCAGGGCGCGGATCACGCCGATTCGCTGCTGCTGCCCGCCGGACATTTCGCGCGGATAGCGGTTCAGAAACTTATGCGGATCCATCGCCACCATATCCATTAGCTCTTCGGCCCGGCTTTTACAGCGCGCTTTGTCCCAGCCCAGCATCCGCGGTACGACGGTGATGTTCTCTTCGATGGTCATGTTCGGGAACAGGCCAATCTGCTGGATAACGTAGCCGATGTTGCGGCGCAGGGTCACAGTGTCCATGTCGCTGGTATCTTCGCCATTAATCAGGATCTTCCCGCTGCTGGGGGCGATCAGGCGGTTAATCATCTTCAGGGTGGTGGTTTTCCCGCAGCCGGAGGGGCCGAGCAGGACGCACATTTCCCCTTCAGGCACGTTCAGGTTGACGTTATCCACCGCCTTCACGGTCTGGCCCTGCTTCTGTGAAAATTGTTTGGTGAGGTTTTCCAGTTTTATCATTATCGAATCCCTTTTGGAGTCAGAACGACCTGCAGACGATGCAGTAACGCGTCGAGCACAATCGCTAAAAGACAAATCATCAGTGCGCCAGCAATCAACATCCGAATATCACTCCCGCCGATGCCGTTCAGCAGCAGAAGTCCCAGACCGCCCGCGCCAATCACGGCGGCAATGGCCATCACGCCGATGTTCATCACCACGGCAGTACGAATACCGCCGAAGATCACCGGCAGCGCCATCGGGATCTCCACCCAGCGCAGCCGCTGCCAGAAGGTCATACCGATGCCGCGACCCGCTTCACGCAGGCCGGGCGGAAGGCTGTCCAGCGCGGTATGGGTGTTTCGCACAATCGGCAGCAGCGAGTAAAGAAACACGGCGGTGATCGCGGGCAGGGCGCCAATCCCCTGACCGATCAGCGAAAACAGCGGGATCATCAGGCCGAACAGAGCAATAGACGGGATGGTCAACACCAGCGTGGCAATCCCCAGCACCGGCGTTGCCAGCCATTTATGCCGGACAATCAAAATGCCCAGCGGCACGCCAATAATAATGGCTAAGCCTACGGCCAGCGCCACCAGCCACAGATGCTGCAGCGTCAGGGTGAGCAGATAGTCCCCGTTATCAAGAATGTAGTGAATCGTCTCCATAGCGCCTCCTACAGCAGCTGCTTGCTATGCAGGAACTCACGAGCGACCTGCTGGGGTGACTGATGATCGATATCCACCTTCTTATTGAGCTCGGTGATAACGTCGTTACTAAGCTGGCTGGAGAGGGTGTTCAGCGCCTCCTCCAGACCGGGATTGGCCGCCAGCGTGTCTTTACGCACCACCGGGGTCACCGCATAGCTTGGGAAGAAGCCTTTATCATCTTCCAGCACTTTCAGGTCAAAGCCCTTCACGCGCCCGTCGGTGGTATAGATAAGACCGGCATCAACAAAGCCGTCGCGCACCGCGTTATAGACCAGTCCCGGGTCCATCTGGCGGATCTGCGGGCGGTCCAACGCCATCTTGTAGGCGGCCTGCAGCGGTTTCATCCCGTCGCTGCGTCCGCTAAATTCCAGGTCCAGGCCCAGCAGCCAGTTGTTATCCGGATCGGTTTTGCGGACCTGTTCAATTTTTGCCACCAGTTCCGACATGGTGTTGATATGTTCCGCTTCGGCGCGTTTACGCTGCATCGCGAAGGCATAGGTGTTGTTCATGTCTGCCGGATTGAGCCACACCAGGCCATGCTTTGCGTCCAGCCGTTTCACCGTTGCGTACGATTCCTCGGGGGACATGCGTTCGTTGATGTGGTTAAAGATGATCAGCGAGGTGCCGGTGTACTCCCAGGTCATATCAACCTGTTTGTTGATCATCGCGTTGCGGGAAATCACCGTCGCAATGTTGGTTTGCGGTTGCACCTGAAAGCCTTTTTTCTGCAGATACTGCACGGTCATTGCCGACAGAATGTGCTGCTCGGTAAAGCTCTTGGTCGCCAGAATCAGCGGCGCGGCGAGCGTCTGGCTGGAAAAGAGCGCGGCAGCGCACAGCGCCGTCAGGCTGGAGAACAGTCTCATAAAAGCTCCTTGTTATTGTTATTGTTATTGTGCGAGATGTGGGCTCATCAGACGCCCCAGCGCCGCCAGCAGCGTATCCAGAATTAAAGCGAACAGGGCGGTGGCGGCGGCACCGAGGATCAGCGTCGGGAAATCGTTCAGGTAGATCCCGGGGAAAATCAGCTCGCCATAGCTGCTGGCACCAATCAGGAAGGCCAGCGGCGCCGTACCCACGTTTATCGCGGTGGCGATGCGGATCCCGGAGAGCATTACCGGCCAGGCGTTCGGAATTTCAACCTGACGCAGGCGCTGCCATTTGGTCATTCCGATGCCGTTTGCCGCTTCCAGCAGCGAAGAGGGTACAGAGCACAGTCCGGCATAGGTGTTACGTACAATCGGCAGCAATGAGGCCAGGAACAGGGCGATGATGGCAGGCGTATCGCCGATGCCAATCACCACCATCGCCAGCGCCAACACGGCCAGCGGCGGCAGCGTGTTGCCGACGTTGAAGATTTGCATCACGTATTCGGCAAACCCTTTTGCCGCCGGGCGGCTCAGGAGAATACCGCTCGGGATGCCTACCAGCAGGGCAAAGAAC
This sequence comes from Silvania sp., assembly GCF_051656365.1. Taxonomy (NCBI): domain Bacteria; kingdom Pseudomonadati; phylum Pseudomonadota; class Gammaproteobacteria; order Enterobacterales; family Enterobacteriaceae; genus Silvania; species Silvania sp. The sequence goes on from NZ_JBOGBT010000041.1 coordinate 5,267, forward strand.
ATGGAGGAGAAAACCAGGATCAGGTGCTGTTGCCCAAGATAGACAAGGTCAACCTGGCGCGCTTTGATCGTCTCGAACCCAATTCCCCAGGTGAGGAGGGCAAGGGCCACGATAATTGCGCCGACAAAAAGCAGCGAACGTTTGAGTAATAGGTGCATTGCGGTGTGTCTCCCTGTACGCATGCGTTATAGCAACCACCGGTTGCCTGTTGTTATGCCATGATTCGGCAGGGGTATTTCAGCTATAGCAACGGAATGGAAAGGGTTCCAGCGAAGCGGCAAAATCAGTAACCCTATGAATCCAGTGACAACTTAGGTTAAGCCTTATGGAATAAGGGCTGGATGAGGGCAGGCAGAATAGTCCTAAAGAGAAGCGCTAAAAGTGACACCGTAACGCAGGAGGGGCAACCCGCACGACTGAGGTGCGGGTTTGAGGAGGCTAAAGCATGCCGTTATTACCGTGACGTAAAAAGGCCGGGCGCTGATTCAAGCGTGCGAACCAGGCCTCAATCGCGGGTACAGCGGGATGGTCAAAGGGGGTCATCTTCCAGCGGTTCACCGATAACCCTAGCACCACGTCGGCGAGGGTAAACGTATCACCTGCTGCCCACGCGTTGGTGCGTTGCAACTGCTGTTCGAGGATCGCGATGCAATGGTTCCACTCGGCTATTCCCGCAGCGATTCGGTCGGGATCGTTATAGTCCGGATTCTTGCGCCCCAGTGCCGGGAAGACATAGCGCCAGGCGTTGTTAAATTCGCTGGCCTGCCAGTCCATCCAGCGTTCGACGTTGGCACAGGCCTGAGGTTCATGGGGCAGCAGATCGTCGCGCCCGGCAATACGTGCCAGATAGCGGCAAATGGCGTTGGATTCCCACAGAACGAAATCACCGTCAATCAGCACCGGCACCATGGCGTTCGGGTTTAAGGCGCGAAAGGCGTCCGTTTCTGTAGAGGCAAAACCGCTGCCGTAATCCTCCTGCTGCCAGGAAAGATTTGCTTCTTCACAGGTCCAGAGCACTTTACGCACGTTGATCGAGGTGGTTTTGCCGAGGATAGTAAGCATGGTACTGGCGTCCTTTTGAAGGGGGAGATCTCAGCACAATACAGTAGTCGTGGAGGGCGGTAAGGGCAAATTCTGGGGGGGGAGGCGAGATCGCGCAGAGCAGTTAAGGTGAGTCTGGCACTCCCCTTTATTCACATTCCGGGGAGTGCCAGTCCATCGTCCTACCTAAAATTAATGCACAAATAATGCAATTAAAATAATAATAGGGATCGGGACGCCGAGGAAAAATAACAGTAAAGAACGCATTTTATTCTCCTGAACAGTTACTGGAAATGATTATAAATCACGTTGGCGACCACCAAAGGTTGCACAGAGGCTGGCAATGAAGGCACCTGACAACAGTGAAACAAATGTCCATAACGCGAGGTAACTTGACGTTTTCCGCGCCTTATCGGCGGCTTCTTTTGCCTGCGCTTTGACTTCTTGCACCTTGGTCTGCGCTTTTGCGTAAATATTCTGTACCCGCTGTTCGGCCTCTTGTTGATTCATTCCCGTATTTTGCGCCACTAAACTGGCCACATATTTAAGGTCATCTGCCGGAAGTGCACCCGTATTAATGCTGTTCAGGAAAATGCCTGCGACCTCTGTTGATTGTTCTGGCGTAACAGGTTTCACCTGCGGTTGACCTGGTGTCATTGCGTCTGATGACGCAGCATCAGTGGGCTGTGCCGGGCTGGTGGTGGTTCTGAATAATGAATTAATGAAATAACCCATCGATGAGTTTGATTCGCCGTTCGATGCACTGGCCATGCCCGTCATCGATAACGATGAGACACCGCCCGCGACCGAGCCTACGGCTTTTGCGCCACCGCCGATAATCGATCCAATTGCGCTGGTAAGTAACATAGCGGAGACGAGTGCTGCCACAGCCCATGCAAGGAATCCATGCGCTGTATCGCGGAAATAAACCTCATCAGTGTGCGTATCGACCCATTTAGACCGCAGTCGACCTGCCAGATAGCCCCCCATCCCGGATGCCGCAATTTGCGTGAACATGAGCCATGCAATTGTTGCGATGCCGATTGTGCCTGCATCCACCCCTTGATTTCCGTAGGGAGAAACTGAAGACAGTCCCAGGCCGACACCCAACATAAGTAAGAGCATGGCTAGCGATGCTGCGCCCGCTGCACCGGCAAATATAGCACCCCAGGAGACGGCACTACTGTTTGTGGTGGGAAGAGAGACGTACTGGTCAATATTCCCGCCCGCAACAGGTGTACGTTGAACCGGAGTATAATCACTTGTCATATCCAATGCCCCAATTAATAAAATCTGGAAAAAGCATGCCTGTAATAACTACGCGATCAATAGATGAAACAATCGCCTGGTTATAACGTGCATATTGTTGGTTTGATACTTCATATAAGAACTTCAGCCATAAAAATAGCCCGTTTAGATGGTGTGCTAAATACTGTGGCATCACCATAACTCACTGATCTAATAGTAGTAGATTGTTTTCAATTAACCATTGGCAGCATGAAAAAAATTAATCATTTAAACCTAACCAATTGATATTAAGCATTTTGGCTTTTTTTTCGCGTCACTTTATGGGAGTGATGTTTATTTACGCTCTGTAGGCGTGTTGTGCAGTTTAATTGCGCTTCGCTTGCTGTGGCATTATAAGAATACTCCTAAAGTACCGGGTTACTTGCGTATTAATAGTTGTTAATTGCCAGCGAGCCGCCAAAAAATAAAAAATGAAGCTAAGCTTATTCAGGCAATAACCTAATTTACCGAACCTAACAGGAGTTATACGATGAACGAAGATCGCATTAGCGGTAACTGGAAGCAGTTCAAAGGTAAAGTGCAGGAACAATGGGGTAAGCTCACCAACGATGATATGGATGTTGTAGAAGGTAAACGTGAGCAATTGGCTGGACGCATTCAGGAGCGTTACGGCTACACCAAAGAGCAAACAGAAAAAGAGATGAAAACCTGGGAAGATAACAATCGTTATAAATGGTGATCCCTCTGGCAGCCCCTTTCCGGGCTGCCCTCCTGCCTGCCCCGCTTGTCACAAGCTATACATCACCAGCTGAACCCTGCCAGGGCCGGGAAAGGGGAGAGCGCCCGTTGTCAGGCACACTATCGTATCTTACTCCGGCTTGCTGCTCTGCACGTTTCCCATGTAACTTCTCACCTGCATCAAGCTTTCGGTCATGCGTAAATTCGCTTGTTTGAGCTTGTCAGCGCGCTGGCTGAGCGAGTTCATTTTTCCCCGGCTCTCTTCTAACGTGGTTTCAAGCTTGTCGACCTCATTGGCGAGCCGGGAAACCATTCTTAAAAGGAGTGCAACCCCGGCAACGACAAGCGCAATGAGCCACCATGACATAAACATGTAAGTCACCCTGAATGATTTCTAACGTACCTACATTTTTATTAGCGTGCGGGTTTAAAGCCATAATAGAAATGCATTAGATCGCGCGTGTTTGCGAGCCAGTACACACAAAAAATCAGCATCTTGTTGCAGGGGCGGATGAAAGCACCGTGATAGTGCATCTGCCCTCCCGCCTCTCACCAAAACAGGGATATCCGCGCGACGGGTATCGATAACTCACTAATAAACCACGTAAATAAATTCTGGCACACGACTTGCAACCCCTAAAAATGAAGGGCAGGGCACCACACAATTTGACAATGGCTGGCTAGGGTTCCGGTTCACGTGAGTGAATGGCTGGTCCAAGAGCTGGCGACCTCTGAGAGGTTACACGGCGGGACAAAAACCCGGGAGACAGCAGCACCAACGGTGTCGCGCTGCCCCCTAATTTTGGTCCACTCAGAGGTCAAGCATGAAGAAAACGCCACTACTCCGCACCCTTATCCTGTCGCTGGCGATGCTGGTCAGTCTCCCCACCTTTGCTGCCGTCAAAAAAGAGTTTAACGTCTGCTGGACCATCTACGCCGGGTGGATGCCCTGGGGCACCATTAGCAGTAGCAAAATCATTGATAAATGGGCCGACAAGTACGGCATCAAAATTAATGTCGTTCAGCTTAACGACTATATCGAATCCATTAACCAGTACACCGCAGGCCAGTTTGACGGCTGCACCATGACCAACATGGATGCGCTGACCATTCCGGCGGCGGGGGGCGTGGATACCACCGCGCTGATCCTCGGCAGCTACTCGGAAGGCAACGACGGCGTAGTGATGAAAGGCGAGGGCAAAACCCTCACCGACCTGAAAGGGATGAAAATCTACCTGCCGGAGCTGTCCGTTTCCCACTATCTGCTGGTGCGCGGGCTGGAGAAAGCCGGGCTGGCAGAGAAAGATGTCACCGTGGTCAACACGTCTGATGCCGATATTGTTTCGGCCTTCGCCACCGCCAACGTGCAGGCCGCCGTGGCCTGGAACCCGCAGCTTTCAGTCATCAAAGCCACGCCAAAAACCACCGAAGTGTTCAGCTCTTCGCAGGTACCAGGTGAGCTTATCGACATGATGGTGGTCAACAGCGAAACCCTGAAAGACAACCCGGCGCTGGGTAAAGCCCTGACCGGGGCGTGGTACGAAATGATGGGCCTGATGAAAGCCCAGGATGCTAACGCCCTGAACGCAATGGCGGCGGCGTCCGGCACCGATCTGGCGGGCTACCAGGCGCAGCTGAAAACCACCCATCTGTTCTACACCCTGCAGGACAACATCGCGTTTCTCACCTCGGCGGAGCTGGCGAAAACCATGCAGCGCGTGGCGTCATTCTCCTTTGATAAAGGTCTGCTCGGCGAGGGTGCCCAGAGCGCCGATTTTATCGGCATGCTCTTCCCCGGCGATGTCACCCAGGGCGATGCCAGCAACGTGAAGCTGCGCTTTGATGACAGCTTCGTGAAAATGGCCGCCGCCGGCACGCTGTGAACACTGACGGAGCTTCCATGCGACAAATTAATCGCCATCCCACCCCAGGCATGCGGCTGATGCTGGTCATGTTGCCCTTCGTCCTGCTGCTGGCTGCCTACTTTTTTGGCTCGGCGGTGCGGCTTGAGGCCAACCCCCAGGACAAGCTGCTGCCCGGCCTGCAACAGATGCTGGACGCGCTATCGCGGATGGCGTTTACCCCGGATAAACGCAGCGGCGAGTACCTGTTCTGGGTCGACACCCTGGTGAGCCTTGCCCGTCTGTTAACCGGGCTGGCGATTGCCTCGCTGATTGGTCTGTGCATTGGCGTCACGGCGGGAGTGTTCCCGCTGTGGCGGGCCTCGCTCTCGCCGCTGATGACCGTGCTGTCGATGGTGCCGCCGCTGGCGATTTTACCGGTGCTGTTTATCGTCTTCGGGCTCGATGAACTGTCGAAAATTATGCTGATTGTGATTGGCATTACCCCGATGCTGGCCCGTGACCTTGAACACCGCGCCTGTGAAATTCCGTCGGAGATCCTGATCAAAGCCCAGACGCTGGGGGCGAACAGCTGGACCCTGGTGCTGCGGGTGGTGCTGCCGCAGTTGCTGTCGCGCCTGCTCACCTCTCTGCGCCTGCTGCTCGGGTCGGCATGGTTATTCCTGATCTCGGCAGAAGCCATCTCCTCGACCGCCGGGCTGGGGTACCGCATTTTCCTCGTGCGCCGCTATATGGCGATGGACGTCATCATCCCGTATGTCCTGTGGATCACCCTGCTGGCCTGGCTGATGGATCTGGCCCTGCGCCAGCTCCACAAACGCTGTTTCCCGTGGGCGGAAGGAGGCAAAGCATGAGTTTTATCACCATCAACAATATCTGGCAGGAGTACGGCGACCACGTGGTGCTGGAGCGCCTGAATCTGCAGATTAACGAGGGGGAGTTTTGCTCGATGGTCGGTGCATCCGGCTGCGGCAAATCGACCTTTCTGCGCCTGCTGCTCGGGCAGGAAGCGCCCAGCCGTGGCTCGATTACCCTCGATGGCCAACCGCTGCGCGCCGAACCCGACAGCAGCCGGGGCGTGGTGTTTCAGCGCTATTCGGTTTTCCCGCACCTCAGCGTGCTGGATAACGTGGCTATTGGCCTTGAACTGCCGCAATCCCCGCTGTTTGGGCGCCTGTTTGGCGCGAAAAAACGCGCCGCGCGAGAACAGGCCGCCCAGATGCTGGAAAAAGTCGGCCTCGGACACGCGCTGGATAAATACCCGGCGCAGCTTTCCGGCGGGATGCAGCAGCGCCTGGCCATTGCCCAGGCTTTTATCACCCAGCCACGGGTCCTGCTGCTGGATGAGCCGTTTGGCGCCCTCGATCCGGGGATCCGCAAAGACATGCATGCCCTGCTGCTGCAGCTGTGGAGCGAAACCCGGATGACGGTGTTTATGGTCACGCACGATCTCTCCGAAGGCTTCAACCTCGGCACTCGCCTGCTGGTGTTCGACAAAGTGCGCCTCGACCCGCAGGCCCCGAACGCCTTTGGTGCGCGCATTACCTATGACATTCCGCTCAACGAGACACGGCTCTCCGCTCTGAGCGGTTCGGCTCCCGATAACGTTTATGCATTAAGGGGATAAACCTGTGAACACGACAACTTTACGCGATGCGGTCCTGCCGGGCGGCGGCCATCTCTCTTTTGTGCTCAAACGCGGGCAGATCCTGCGCATGACCGACATCGAAGGCGGGGCTAACGTCAGCCTGATGATGCTCAACCCGCATGAAAAAAGTGAACGCCTGAATCTGCCGGACACCCTGAAAGGCCAGCACACCGCGCGCCTCACCGCCGGGCACTGTTTCTATTCCGATATGGGCCGGGTGCTGGCGGGGATCGTCGAGGATACCTGCGGCTGGCACGACCCCTTTGGCGGGGTGCTCAACGCCGCTGAAGTGACGGAAAAATACGGCCAGGGGCGCTATCAGGAATTACGCAACAGTTTCTTCCGCAACGGTACCGACAACCTGCTGGTGGAGATGGGCAAGTGGGATCTCAATCTGGAAGATCTGCTGATGGTGGTGAACTTCTTCAGCAAAGTCTCGGTAAATGACGACGGGGCGTTCCGCTTCCACCGGGACCACTCCCTGCCGGGCAGTTACGTAGAGCTGTTCGCCCCGATGGACGTGCTG
>NZ_JBOGBT010000042.1:0-23938 GCF_051656365.1 Silvania sp.
GCTTTGCCGATCCCACCCGCAAGGTGGCCGGTCCGTGGCTGGACTGGGTGACGGGGGCCTCCGTGCGTCAGGGATTACCGGCTGTGATTGAGAAAGTGTGATCGACAGGGCGCTCCGCTATCGGGGCGTCCTGCCCGGTGGCCTTTATCTTCGCTGTCGTTTGTCACCGCGGGTTAAATTCTGCAGAATAGGCCGGTCTGACCCTCCGAACCTCACCTGATGAAGATAATCCTGATGAAAAAAACGCTGCTGTGCTCCCTCCTTATTATTGTGTCTGGCTCCGCATGTGCGGCAGCGCAGACGGTATCGCAGCTGGCCGACGTGGTTAACCCGGCCATTACCGCGCTGATGAAAGAGCAGGCGATTCCGGGGATGGCCGTGGCAATCGTTTATCAGGGCAAACCGTATTACTTTACTCGCGGGCTGGCGGATGTCGCCGGGAACAAACCGGTCACCCAGCAGACCCTTTTTGAACTCGGCTCGGTGAGCAAAACCTTTACCGGGGTGTTGGGGGGCGAGGCGGTGGCGCGGGGTGAAATCGCACTCAGCGATCCGGCGAGCAAATACTGGCCTGCGCTGTCAGGCAAGCAGTGGCAAGGCATAACGCTCCTGCATCTGGCAACCTATACCGCCGGGGGGCTGCAGCTGCAGGTGCCGGAAGATGTCACCAGTGCCGCATCGCTACAAAAATTCTACCAGTCCTGGCAGCCCCAGTGGGCACCCGGTACCCGTCGCCTGTATGCCAACGCCAGTATTGGTCTGTTTGGTGCGCTGGCGGTCAAGCCTTCGAAGATGAACTTTGAGCAGGCGCTCACCCGCCGGGTGTTAAAACCGTTAAATCTGAACCACACCTGGGTCAATGTTCCGACCAGCGACGCAGCGAACTACGCCTGGGGCTACCGGGACGGCAAGGCGGTGCACGTATCACCGGGTATGCTCGATGCTGAAGCCTACGGAGTAAAAACCTCGATCGTGGATATGGCGAGCTGGCTGCAGGCCAATATGCAACCCTCGGCTATCAAAGACGCGTCGCTGAGAGAGGGGATGCGGCTTGCCCAGTCGCGCTACTGGCAGGTAGGGGACATGTACCAGGGATTAGGCTGGGAAATGCTGAACTGGCCGGTGACATCTCAGATTCTGGAGCAGGGGGCGGATAATCAATACGCTCTGGCGCCGCATGCGGTCACAGCCATCAATCCTGCCGCGCCGCCGATGAGCGCCTCCTGGGTACACAAAACCGGGGCCACGGGGGGGTTTGGCAGCTACATTGCTTTTATCCCGGAGAAGAACCTCGGGATTGTGATGCTGGCAAACAAAAATTACCCAAATACCGCCCGGGTGAAAGTGGCGTATCAGATCCTCGAGGCCCTGCAGTAATGCCACCAGGCCTGCTGCGGCAGGCCTGGATTGTCGGGCTTAGTGCTGCGGATGCTGTTTCAGCAGCGCATCAAGATTTTTGCGCGAAGTAGTGATAATCGCCCACGGATCTTTCGGCGAGTCATGCTCGACGATGAACCACCGCACGCCGCTCTTGCGCGCCGCATTCAGAATAGAATTCCACTCGAGGATCCCTTCCCCCATCGGGGCAAAATTCATCTCATCATCGCGCACGCCGATACCCGAATTGTCCTTGGCATGGATGGCGTAAATACGGCCCGCATAGCGGGTGATGAACTGTGCCGGATCCTGACCTCCGCGGGAGACCCAGGCCACGTCCAGCTCCAGCACCAGGTTATCGCGCTGGGTGTTTTTCATAATGATGTCCAGCACGCTGTCGGTACCGTACTTCTTCATCTCGAAATCGTGGTTATGGAAGGCCAGCGTTATCCCTTCATTGCGTAATTTTGCACCCATCGCATCCAGGCGTTTGGCATAGTCAACCCAGCCCTGCTGCGTTGTTGGACGGTCGGCGGCTTCAATCCACGGCACCACGATGTGCGTATTGCCTACCGCTTTGTTGAACGCGACGGTCGTGGCAAAATCCTGCTCGAGCGCGGACAGCTGCACATGCGCCGCCACCACGTTGAGCTGATTCTTTTTCAGGATCTTCTGCAGGGCGGGAGCATCCACCCCGTGGGTGCCCACCAGTTCCACATTTTTGAATCCGGCTTTTCCGGCCATCGCAAACTGGGCATCGGCATCACCCACGTTGCGCAGGGTGTACATCTGCAGGGCAATTTCTTGACGGGGCTCTTTGGCCTGGGCATACGCCCCCAGACTCGCCACCAGAAGGAGGCCGCAAAGCATAGCGCGTTTGATCATCGTTATTCCTTAGTGAAAAGTAATCGATTACAAAATACAGATAGAAAGTAATCGATTACAAACTGCGCGGGCTAAAAATGTGACGCAGCGCAATTGTTTACCGCCACCCTCCCAGAATTGATAATGAGAATGATCTTGATAATCATTATCATCAATGCATATAATCCGCCCAAAATTCGCAGCGCAAAAAATGCCTTAAAAATTAAACGGATACTTATGTCAAATCGGGGTAACTTTTTCAAACCGCTGGTCCTTGGCAGCATTTTGCTGATCGCCGGGTGCCACAGTCCGCCTTCTGTCACGGAGAGCAAAACCCAGCTGGCGATTGACTGCGACTGTATTCAGGACGTCGCAAGCAGGAGGTCTATCACCCCAGCCGACCTGATGGCGAAGCTTGCCAGCGCGCCGGTGGTGATTGTCGGTGAAGAGCACACCAATCAACGCCACCACCAGATTGAACAGTGGCTGCTGCAAAACCTGAATAAAACCCGTCAGCAGGGCAGTGTGCTGTTGGAGATGATCAACAGCGATCAGCAGGCGGCGGTGGACCGCGTCAAAGTGCAAAGCCTGGCGGGCACCAGGGTTAGCGCCACCCGCGCGGCAGAAGCGATGCGCTGGAACAGCGGCTGGCCGTGGGCGCTGTACCGCGATGTGGTGATGACCGCCCTTGAGGGCCCTGGCCCGCTGCTGGCGGCCAACATCAGCCGTGAGCAGGTCTCTGCCCTGTATAAAAATCCTGTCTTCCCGCCGGGGGCGGCCTCTTCGCGCGAGCAGGTGCGTGAAGCTTTGTCCGCCATTATCTATCTCATGCATGACGGCCAGTTAACGGGGGAGCAGGTTCACGCCATGCTCTCCATCCAGCAGCAGCGGGATCGGTTTATGGCTGAGCAGCTCCGCCGGGCACCGCGTCCTGCGCTGTTGATTGCCGGGGGCTATCACGCGGCGAAAGATATTGGCGTGCCGTTGCATCTGGCCGATCTTAATGTTGAACCGCCGGTCGTGGTGATGCTCACCACTGAGGGAACCAAAGTGAGCGCGAAGCAGGCGGATTACATCTGGTCGGTTCCGGCACAAAAGCAGCCTTAATATGAATGTGAATAACCTTATGCCTCGCGCGCCGTGGACGTGGAGCGCCACGGCCAGCGTGTTGTTCCACGCGGCGCTGGCTCTGCCATTTATTGTGCAGCTTAACCGCCCGCAGCCACAGACCACTCCGGCTGCGGTCATGGTTCAGTATTCACCGGAGTTTGAAGTGGCCTTGATCAGGCCCGACCTGGCGGCTGGCGTCAGTCAGCAGCGTAAGGTTGAGGCCATGACCGAGGAAGAACGCACCCACAACAAAGATCTGCCAACGCTGCTGGTACAAGAAGAGGCGGAGCTGAAAATTGCCGCCGCAAAGCCGGAGCCCAAAGCCCGTAAGAAGCCGGACATCAAGAAGAAAAGCCAGCGTGAACAGAAGGAGGAGAAGGGCAATTCAACCACCACCAGCCTGGCCGCGCCGCCGGTGCAAAAGGTGCAGACTCTGCGCAATGCCGCCCCGTTAGATACGGACGCCACGCGGATCAGCCAAAGCAAAATCAGCTGGGAGTCGCTGGTCAAAGGCAAGATCAACAAAATGCGTAACTACCCTGAGGATGCCCGGCGTCGCAAACGGACCGGGACGGCGGTGATTACCTTTAGCGTCGATGCCCGGGGCGAGGTCCTCAGTACGAAGCTGGTCAGCTCGTCAGGCACCCTGTCCCTGGACAAGGCCGCATTAACGGCGCTGATCAATGCCCGACCGCTGCCGCCACCGCCAGAAGAGCTGGTGCGCCAGGGTGTACAGAAAGTCACGCTGCCGGTTGAATTTGGCTTACTGGATATTTAAACCCTCTGCTTTTATTACCCGGTAAATGCATTACTGCTGAATATAACGTTTTAAATTAAATTTTGCTTGATAAGGGGAGGGCGTTATTTCGCTCTCGCGCTCTCCTTTTTTGCGCTTGTAAATAATGATATACAGGATTTGATTATGAAAAAACCGAAAATGGTCAAAGGACTTTTGACCGGGATTCTTATTGTCCACACCCCGGCGTATGCCGCAGAAAAGGAGGGGGAATCCGTTTTCTCACCGTTGACAATAATGGATAACACCCTCGATGAAAAAAAGAATGTTGGCTCCTCTGAGGAGAGTTATTCTCGTCCTGGCGCCTACAGTTCCCGCACTCTGAATAAGAATTTGCAGAGTCTGGATGCGTCACTGCGCAGCATGGCCGGAACCTATACGCAAATCGATCCGCTGCAGGGGGCGATTAGCGTCAATATCCGTGGGATGAACGGCCTGGGCCGCGTCAATACCATGGTGGACGGCGTGACCCAGACCTACTTTGGCATGGCACCGGCCAACTATCATGGCGGTTCCAACACCGCCGCAGGGGTACCGCTCGATCCTAACTTCCTCGCCGAAGTGGACGTTACGCGCGGCAGCAGCGCCGGTTCACAGGGGGTCAACGCCCTGGCGGGGAGCGCCAACATGCGCACCATCGGTATTGACGATATCCTCAAAGAGGGACGCCAGACTGGCCTGATGTCACGCTTCTCGGTCGGGGATAACGGGTTGGGACGCACCGGAATGGTCGCCGTTGCCGGTAAGACCGACACCTTTGACAACGGTGGTGCGGTAGGGGCGATGGTGGGCATCAGCGGCACCCGCACCTATGCGACCTATAAAAATGGCGGCGGGCGCAGCAGTAAAGATTTTATTGGTGAAGACAATAAATACCTGCGTCAGACTCCGCACTCCGAGCTGTATAAGCTGAACGTCAATCTGGATCAGTTTAATAAATTTGAATTTTCCGGCAGGAATTATACTAATACCTTTACCCGCCGCGATATTACCAGTGACGATTATTCCCTGCGCTATAATTACGCGCCGCTGAATGAGTTGGTGGAATTAAACGTCCTGGCCAGCACCAGTCGCGGCAATCAGGAATATAAGCCGAAGGCGATGTATAACTTTAACAACTCGTCGATCACCAATAAATCGAACGCCATCGATATCAACAACACCAGCCGCTTTAAAATGGCTGACGATCTGTATACGACACTACAGGTCGGTGGGAAATTAATGGATACCCGCTACAGCCGCAGCTTTGTGCAAAGTACCGAGACCGATCGCAATGCCTTTGCCCCGGCGGGTAAGCAAAAGATCGCCTCGTTATACAGCGGTCTGACGCTGAACAAAGATATCTATCAGCTTGACCTGAACCTCAACTATACCCGCAGCCAGGTTGAAGGCAAAAAACCGGCCTGTGCCGCCAATGAGAAGTGCTTCCCGCAGGGGGAAGCGATGCTGAATCTGGATGACAACGCCTTTAACCCGTCAGCCACCTTCTCTGCGCAGGTGACGCCGTGGCTGCAGCCTTTCGTCAGCTGGAGCCGTTCGTCGCGCGCGCCAAACGTGCAGGAAGTGTTCTTCGCCAACGAAGGCGGGATCTCGATGAACCCGTTCCTCAAGCCCGAAAAAGCCGAGACCGTGGAAGCCGGATTTAACGTCAATAAACAGGGTTTGTTACTGGAGCAGGACAGTTTCCACATGAAGGCGCTGGCCTGGCAGTCCCGGATCAAAAACTACATTACCAGCGAGTCCTTTATGCTCTGCTACGACGGGCAGCTGTGTCATGACTACGACGACTCATTCAGCGGCTTTAACGCCAACGTGTATCTGAACACCACATCGCCGGTCACCAGCAAAGGTTACGAGATTGAAGCCGGGTACGACGCAGGCTTCGCCTACGCCAATCTCTCCTGGAGCAAGCAGCACACCGATCAGCCCACCTCGATCGCCAGTACCGTTTACAGCTTTGCCTACAGCGACCTTAGCGATCTGCCGGACTACTACGCCACGCTGGACGTGGGCGGACGCCTGTTTAATCAGAAGCTCACTATCGGCAGCCTGTTCAAGTTCACCGGCAAGACCAAACGCCTGAGCACCGAAGGGATCGACACCGACACCAACTCGGTGCCGAAAGAAAGCATGCCGAACATTCCGACGGTCATCGATCTCTACAGCACCTGGCAGATGACCGATGACGTGCTGCTGCGCTTCAGCGTACAGAACGTGACCAACCGCGACTACGCCGACGCCCTTAACCGCATGAACCAGAGCCTGGATTACGCGAAAGAAGGGTCAAGCATTAACACCACGGCGCGTGGACGGACCTACATCTTTGGCGGCGAAATCCAGTTCTGATCCGCCCTTAATCACGTTGATGACCAGGAATAACTATGAAGCACCGTAACGTTACCACCTCACTGGGATGCCTGCTGATTGCCGGGCTCTTTTCCACTGCAGCCTGGGCAATAGACCCGCCGCAGCGTGAACTTTCCCGTTTTGCGATGAAAACCAACTATCTGCAGGAGGCCAATGAAGGCCTGTATGAGCTGGCCTTTGATAATACCAGCCACCGACTGTACGCCGCCGTCACTGACCGTATGAACCGCGAGGCCAACAAAGGCTTTCTGTATGCTTTTAACCCTGCCTCGTTGAGCACCGAAAGCCGGGTGACGATGCCGTACCGGGCTTTCTCGCTGGCGATGAATCAGCAGCAGCATCAGCTGTATGTCGGGCATACCCAGTCCGCTTCGCTGCGAATCAGCATCGTCGATACCCTGACCGGTAAGCTGACCAAAACCAGCGACAAGCTCAGCTTCAAGGTGGCGAATGCCGCCGATGCGCGCTTTGAGCACCTGCGGCATATGGTGTACAACAGCCCGACCAATACGCTGTTTGTCAGCTACAGCAATATGCAGAAAACCGCCGACGGCATGACCGCGCTGCATAAGCTGCTGATGCTCGACGGCACTACCCTGGCACGTAAAGGCGAGGTGAAAGGGGCCTACAGCGGTACCGCCTATGGCCTGACCCAGGATGAGAAAACGCAGAAGATCTACGTTGGCGGTAAAGATTACATTAATGAAATTGATGCCAAAAAGCAGACCGTGCTGCGCACCATCCGTCTGAAAGACCCGCAGCCGCAGATCGCCAGCGTCCAGAATCTGGCGGTGGACTCTGACTCGAACCGCGCGTTTGTGGTGGTGTTCGACCATGAGGATCGCCGCGGCCAGCAGGATGGGTTGTACGTTTTTGATTTACGCAATGGTCAGCAGCTCGGGTATGTTCACACCGGCGCCGGGACCAACGCGGTGAAATACAACCCGAAATACAATGAGATTTATGTTACCAACTTCACCAGCGGTACCCTCAGCGTGATCGATGCCACCACCTATGCTATCACGCGGGAATTCAACGCTCCGGTGTATCCGAATCAGATGGTGCTGTCACCGGATCTGGATACCCTGTATGTCGGCGTCAAAGAGGGCTTTAACCGCGACTGGGATCCGGACGTGTACGTTGAGGGTGCTAAAGAGCGGATTCTGCGTATCGATTTGACCCGTTCGTAAGCGTTACACCGCCAATGCAGGAGAGGGCGCAATATCAGGCCCTCTTCTGCTGTGATACAAAGGAAGTATTCACACATTCATTTTCTACCTTCAGATGAGCATTGATTAATATTTCTATTCTCTTCCTGCTATTCCCTGCTAAGAATGTTCTGTATTTGAAATTGTCCGTTTAAAACCCTTTGTGAAGCTGAAATAAAAAGCCTTACTATCGCCGCACTGTTATTTATAACCCCTTTAATAAACGTCGGGCAGAGCGCGTAAATATGATGCTGCTATATAAACGGCTTGTTAATGTATTGTGTGCGTTATTACGTAAAACGCATTGCGTTGCCCGTCAGGGCGCGGCAGTTCTGGCCTGTGGTGCGCTGGCCTGGCGCGTGTGGACTGATTTAGCGAATGATGAATAATAGCGCGGCGAGACTTTCATATAAAAGTATACATCGACAATTCGTTAATTAAATTGTCACTGCACTGTTAAATAATTGCGATGATTTAATTATGCCTGTTTTAAAAAGAGGCGTAAAAATAACGCGGCCATTTGCGCCGCAGAATATGTAGTCAATAAAAATGATGATAGCGAGCAATAGCATGAAAAAACGTGTTTTAGCCATTCTGGTCGTCGGTCTGGTGAGTGCCACCACCGCATGTGCCATCAGCCCGGCGCAGCGCGCTAAGTATGAGCGCTCCGGCTGTACGCAGGTTTCCGAGCTGCAGGGCTGCGATCTCAACAAGTCTTACGAGTGGAACGAACGCCACGGCTTTATCAACAACGATGGCGAGCAGCAGAGCCATTACGGTAAGCATCACCACCGTGACAATCAGCAAAATGGCTATAACGACAACCACAGCGATGCGGGCATCAACGGCAAATTCGCCGGTAACTACGTGGTGAAATTCGACAACGGCGAGCGCGGGGCGGACATCCACATCGAAGACTCCGGGGTCTACCTGAACGGTAAAGAGATGCGCGATGTGAATGCGTACAACGATACCCTGACGTTCCGCGATGGCTACGCAACTTACACCATCAGAGATAACCATCGCGGTACCTGGAAAGACGAAGATTCCGGCAACCACGGCAACATCTACGCTTCGCGCTAAGAACCCATTATGAAACTGAAAAAAGTAGTTACCGCAATGGCGGTGATGGCCATGCTGTCAGGCTGCGCAGATCATCCGGTGCTGTCGGCGGTAGGTATCGGTCTGGGTGCAGCGGCTGTTGGCGCTGCCGTGGCAAATCATCACCAAAAAGAGAAGCACAAAGACGATAAAAAAGAGTGGGAGCGCGATCATCAGGAAGACCGCAACCGCGACGACCAGTACAGCCATCGCGGCCATCACAATCACTACCATGAGGATAACGACTGGTAATGCCTGAAGCCCATCCGGCGTGGATAAGGCCTGGGTCCGGTATTTCACCGGGCTCAGGCCGCTTAATCAGCAGGTAAAGGCTTTATCCTTTGCCAGCAGGAACGGGCGCAGGTAGGCCACGGTATTCGACAGTGGGATCACCTCATCGGCGAGATTAATCTTCAGCACGTTACGAATATAGTCCCGGCGAATGGCGATCCGTTGCCACAAGTCGGGGTACGCCGCCTGAATGTTGGCCTGCAACGCCGTGTCCGCCAGGGCCACACTCTCTTCGGCACTCACCCCGGTATAGCCCGCCACGGAAGGGATAATATCAATCTGCAGGATCATCCCGCTTTTTAGCGTCTCGGTCGAGTGCGGATAAATCGGCGACGACATCCACTCTTCATCGGCGCTAAGATGCCCCGGATTCAGGTGCCAGCCGTACTGTTTTTTTTCGAGCACGCTTTCGATAAGGGCATACATCTCCCCGCCCGGCATGCCTGTTTTAATATTTTCAAGCCAGCTGGCGACGGCGGCGAAATAGGGTTTTGCCACCCTGTCGAGATAATCTTTTTGGTTCTCCGGCAGCTCGCTTTCATCTGCAATCACAAAGCCGGTCCGGCTTGAAAGCCCGCCTTTAAACCCGGTGGTCATCGATAGCGGCTGGCCGCGTTCCAGCTTTTTATAAGTGGGATAGAAGTTGGCTTTAGCAAAACGCTGCCCGGCGGCGGCAATGGTGACCACCGTCTGATACTGGCCTTCTGCTGCTAATAGCGCCCCCAGCTCGGTTTCGCGAATGCCGGGCTCCACCGCATTCATGGCATCAAGAATACAATTCGAGGCCAGATTAGCGCCGTATTCGTAATGGGCAATTTCGTTCTCATTACTGGTGACGCGGGCTCCGTTATCGCCCCGGATAAAAAGATGCGTCGCGTTTTCGAGCGCTGCGAGGGTACTGTTTTTGACAGCCTCGACGATAAAGTAGGGCAAATCGAACAGCGCCTTATTATCAGCAACCGCAGAGGTGAACATTTTCCAGCCCACCAGGCCCACTTTGGACAGGGTATTCAGACCCGTTTCGCTGAGTAACGTCTCAAGGGATTGCTCCTGTTCCATCGGCTGATTGGGCAGCGAAAAATACGGGCAATGTTTCAGCGTGACCGGAATACGCGAGTGCTGCGCCATCTTCAGATTTTCATTGCCGAGAATGACGGTGGCCTGCCCCGTGTTATGCAGAATTAACAGCCCCTCTTCAAAACGCGGAACAAACCCGGTCAGGTATTCAAAGTTACCCCCATGCTCCTTATCGGCATAAATCACGAGGGCGTCAAACCCTTCGTCGTTCATGCGGGACAGCACCTTTTCTTTGCGATCGAGCATTGTCGCATCGCTTAACAGCACCGGCGGAACATCGGTGAATTTACGCGGCGCCGGGAGGGTCTGGAGCTGGATACGGTTAGCGATCATCATGTTCCTCACGTTTCGCATGAACCCGCGTCGTGGACGCCGGGAATGTGACCAGTTTGTTCTCCGGCCGGACCGGGCGTCGCACCAGCTCACCCTGGCAGTTAGGGCAGCGATGGTTTAGGGCGGTTTGCGCGCACTGCGCGCAGAAGGTACATTCAAACGAGCAGATTCTGGCCTCGGGGGAGTCGGGAGGCAGGTCACGATCGCACCATTCACAATTCGGTCGAAGCTCGAGCATTTTTATCTTCCTGTTCAGCAGGCCGCGTCTGCTTCACTATGCCAGATAGATAAAAGCAACGCACCCACCTCTCTCCCCCGCATCCTTTACCGTCCGATCGCCGTCCCGCCATCCACCAGCAGTTCCGTGCCAAGGGCATAGGTAGACTCATCCGAGGCCAGATACAGCGCGGCCTTTGCCAGTTCATCCGGCGTGCCTAAGCGCCCCAGCGGCACCAGTTTCGCGATTTCACTTTGCAGCGCACGCTGCGCCTCGTCGTCTAAACCCAGCTTACCCAGCGCCGGGGTGGCGACCGGGCCGGGGCTCAGGCCATTGACGCGGATCCCGCGCGGCAGCAACTCGATGGATAATGTGCGCGCCAGCGACAGCAAACCAGCTTTGCTGGCGGCATAGGCGCTGCTGGTGGGGAGCCCGATATGGGCGCTCACCGAGCCGCACAAAATGACCGAAGAGGGATTATTCAGCAGCGGCAGCAGCGCCTGAATTAAAAAGAACGGTCCCTTGAGGTTGGTGCCCATCAGCCGATCCCAGGCCTCCTCCTGCCAGGTTTCCAGCGCGCCGTGCGTCACATCTCCGGCATTAATAAACACCGCATCCAGCCGGGGCCAGCGTGATGCCAGCGTCTCCGCCAGCTGCTGCTGTGCATTGATAGCGCCCGCATCCGCGTCGATCACCCAGGCATTATCCCCAAGTCTACGCTGCGCCTCGGCACGCGTTGCGGGGTTGCGGCCGGTCACCGCAACGTGCGCCCCTTCGGCGAGAAAGGCCTGCGCGGTCGCCAGACCAATGCCGCTGGTGCCGCCGGTGATCAGCGTATATTTACCCGTTAAACGACCCATGTTCTTCTCCTGATTTGTCTCTGGAGAAAGCACTATAGAAACGTTAGTATCTAAAAGAAACCAGGTACCAAATGGATACTAAAGAGGCGAGAGGTGTGCAATGGCGGAATTACGCGCGTGCGTGGACGAAAAAAATTTACAGCATCAACCCTGCCCGATGACCCGTTTTATCGGCCTGCTCTCTGGCAAGTGGGCGATCCCGATTATCTATCGGCTGATTGTGCTGAACACGCCGGTGCGCTTTGGCGATCTGCTGCGGGCGGCCGCGCCCATCACCCAGAAAGAGCTCACCCGCCAGCTGCGTCTGTTTGAGCAGCGCGGGCTGGTCACCCGCACCGTTTTTCCTGAGATCCCGCCCCGGGTGGAGTATCACATCACCGACCTGGGCCTGACGCTGCAAAGCGCCCTCGACCCGCTGGCTGACTGGATGCGTGAGTACGGCGACCAGCTTAAACGCTAATGCTTAGCGCGGCAGATAGCGTGGCGCCGGTTCGCCAGTACGTGCGCTATTAAACAGCGCCAGCCGCGCCTCTTCATAGCGTGTCCACAGGGATTCATCATGCAGCGGCGGTATGGTGATGAGTTCTCCCTGATCCAGACCCGCCAGCGCAGCGTCCACCATATTGTCGGTGGTCATCACCGAGCCTTCAGGCAGATTGTCGATGGGCACGCCAGAAATCGCCCAGATCTCGGTGGCGGTTGCCGCCGGTAATACCGCCTGAATACGCACGTTGCTGTCGGCAAACTCTTCCTGCAGCCCACGGGTAAAATTCAGCACCCAGCTTTTGGTGGCACTGTACAGCGCGCTGCCTGCCCGGGCATGAACCGCCAGCACCGAGGCGATGTTAATCAGCGTCCCGCGATTGTTCTGCGCCAGGCGCGGCAGCAGGGCATAGGTCAAGCGCATCAGGGCGGTGGTGTTGAGCATATTGATGGCCTGATGATGCGCCACGTCGCCCGCCATGAACGGTGCCATCTGCGCGGTGCCGGCATTGTTGACCAGCATGTCGATTTTGCTGTTGCTGCGTAGCACCTCTTCTACAGCGCGGATCCCGGTTTCATCCGTCAGATCCGCCGTCAGGGTGGCGACCTGCACTCCGTAGCGCTGCTCTAACTGTGCCGCCAGCGTCTGCAGACGCGCTTCCCGGCGGGCCACCAGCACCAGATCGTAGCCGCGGGCCGCGAGACGGTCGGCATAGACCGCGCCAATCCCGGAAGATGCACCGGTAATCAAAGCCGTAGAACGTTGCGTTGTCATCGTGATACCTCAAGCGTAAAGGGTTAATGGTTTTATCATGAAACCAAATAGAGCGTGCGTTATTTGGTCCTATAATGCAACCTAATTGCGCGTTATTTTTGATCTCTGCAATGAGGGGTTGCGTGGACGGGATGATCAAATATACCGATGCGTGGAATAAGCCCACGCCACAGGGGTAATAACAGACCCAGCAGTGATTTCCGGATACGGCAAAGGTCAATCCCCCGGATACTGCGGCGTAATCTCCTCCGGCTGTAGCACCCTCCCGTCGCTGGCAATCAGCGCCAGCGTGCGCAGCGGCTGACGGTGCTCGGTATCCACCAGCACCGTACCCACATCCCCTTCGCCAAATAAATGCGCATTTCCCCATTGGGAAAGCGCCACCAGCACGGTTTGCAGGGCGCGGCCTTTCTCGGTCAGAACGTACTCCTGCCAGGCGCTGCCGTCGGAGGCCGGTTGCAGCACCAGAATGCCCTCGTCAACCAGGAGCTTCAGCCGGGTTGCCAGCATATTTTTGGCGATACCGAGGCTTTTTTGAAACTCGCCAAAGCGCGTAATCCCGCGCAGGGCGTCGCGCACAATCAGCAGCGACCACCAGTCGCCGATAATATCCAGCGAGCGGGCAACAGGGCAGGAACTCTCTTCCAGACGGGTACGTTTCACGGCGACTCCTTATTAGCGGTAAGTTTTATTATAAAACCAATTTTCACCGACCTGCAAAGTTAGCCGCCAGTTTGCGGGCGGGTTCCAGGAAATTCGTCACAAATCTGTCACACTCAAGCTGACGATAAAAAACACAATGAGGATTGAGGGATGAGAAAAGCACTAATTGCCGCCGCCGTGGCGGGCAGCATCGGCCTCTCTTGCGGTGTGCAGGCGCAGACCGCGCCAGACGGGTATCAGCTGGAGCAGGTCTTGATCATGAGCCGCCATAATCTGCGCGCACCGCTGGCCAACAACGGCAGCGTGCTGGAACAATCCACCCCCAGCAAATGGCCGGAGTGGGATGTGCCGGGCGGGCAGCTGACCACCAAAGGCGGCGTGCTGGAGGTCTATATGGGCCATTATCTGCGCGAGTGGCTGGCAGAGCAGGGGATGGTGACCGCAGGTGAATGCCCGACGGCGGGCAGCGTGTACGCCTACGCCAACAGCCTGCAGCGTACGGTGGCGACCGCGCAGTTCTTTATCACCGGCGCGTTCCCGGGCTGCGATGTCCCGGTGCACCATCAGGAACAAATGGGCACCATGGACCCGACATTTAACCCGGTGATCACCGACAACTCACCTGAATTCAAACAAAAAGCGCTGCAGGCGATGGACAAGGAGCGCCAGGGGATGCACCTCGGCGACAGCTACAAATTGCTGGAGCAGATGACCGACTACGCGCAGTCTCCGTCCTGTAAAGAGAAGCAGGTTTGCTCCCTGAGCGAGGCAAAAGATACCTACAGCGCCGACTACCAGAAAGAGCCCGGCGTCTCTGGCCCGTTGAAGGTGGGTAACTCGCTGGTGGATGCCTTTACCCTGCAATACTACGAGGGCTTCCCGCTGGATCAGGTCGCCTGGGGAGAGATCAAAACCGACCAGCAGTGGCGGGTGTTGTCGCAGCTGAAAAACGGCTATCAGGACTCGCTGTTCACCTCGGCGGACGTGGCGCGTAACGTGGCGAAACCGCTGGTGAAATACATCGATACCGCGCTGGTCACCGACCAGGCCAAAGCGCCAAAAATCACCCTGCTGGTAGGACACGACTCCAATATCGCGTCCTTGCTGAAAGCGCTCGACTTTACGCCCTATCAGCTTCACGACCAGTATGAGCGCACGCCGATTGGCGGAAAAATTATCTTCCAGCGCTGGCACGATAAGACCGGCAATCGCGATCTGATGAAGATTGAGTATGTTTATCAGAGCACGGAACAGCTGCGAAATGCCGAGGTTCTGAGCCTAAAAGACCCGGCCCAGCGCGTGACTCTGGCGCTGAACGGTTGTCCGGTGGATGGTGAAGGATTCTGTCCGATTGAGACGTTTAACAAGGTGTTAAACGCGGCTGCGAAGTAAGGGCGATAAAAGTAAAGGGGGCTCTATAGCCCCCTTACCCGAACATCAGACGTTTTGCCGATCGATAGTCTGCTCGCCCCAGAACAGCGAGTCTTTGTCGGTTTTTTCGAAGGCTAACACCAGCACTTCATCGTTCCCTTCCTCCCAGATTTTCTCTGCCAGTTTTTCGTCATATTTCGCGACCTCAAAGATCGCCTCGGCGATTTCCGGCGATGTATTACGTAAACGCGCAAATTCGCCGACGCGATGGGCTTTTGCTTCTTGAGTTGGCATTGGAATCCTCCTGTTGAGAGTTAACCTTTCAGTTTAACGGCCAGACCCGCGACATATTCCCCCTGGTAACGGGCAATATTCAGCTCGGTTTCCGACGGCTGCCGCGAACCGTCGCCTGCGGCAATGGTCGTTGCACCGTACGGCGTGCCGCCGCGAACCTGTGAAATATCAAACAACTCTTTTGCTCCGTAGCCAATCGGCACAATCACCATCCCGTGGTGCGCCAGGGTCGTCCATGTGGAGGTGATGGTTTGCTCCTGGCCACCGCCGGTGCCGGTTGAGCTAAACACGCTGGCGATCTTGCCGTGCAGGGCATTTTTGACCCACAGCCCGCCCGTCTGGTCGAGGAAGGTGCGCATCTGCCCGGCCATATTGCCAAAACGCGTCGGGGTGCCAAAAATGATCGCGTCGTAATCGCCCAGCTCCTGCGGTGTCGCCACCGGCGTGTCCTGCGCTTTACCCCCCGCGTTCGCAAATGCCTCTGCGGGCATGGTTTCCGGGACGCGCTTGATCGTCACCTCAACCCCCTCGACTTTACTGGCGCCTTCCGCCACTGCCTGAGCCATGGTTTCAATGTGTCCGTACATCGAATAGTAGAGCACCAGAATTTTCGTCATCTCGCATTACTCCTCGGTTTTTTGTTCAGGCAGCAACACGCTGCGGTTATTTAAAGATATGACGTGGGCGCGAGACTGCAAATCTGTAAACCATTTGTTTGATTTTAAACAATAATTTTCATGCGCTGTTCTTTGTCGCAAAATGACACATTTTCCTTATCGTTGATTTCCAGAGTGATAAGAAAGGCTTATGGGTTCGCTTTCCGCTCTTTCATGCGAAAGGCTGATTACATATTGCAGGATATTACGATGCGCTGGCTGAATGGCCTCACTCCACTAAGCTTAGGTTCACGCGGCGCAGATAACGGCCCTGTCCCTGAGCCGCCAGGTGAGTGATTTGTCTCTCACCGTAGGTTGTATAAATTAATGTTTCGCAACTCTGGAGGTCAGACATGGCTAACCATCGTGGTGGGTCAGGTAATTTTGCTGAAGACCGTGAAAGAGCATCAGAAGCAGGTCGTAAAGGTGGCCAGCAAAGCGGGGGGAATTTCAAAAATGACCCTCAACGCGCATCCGAAGCTGGCAAAAAAGGGGGCAAAAATAGCCATGGCAGCAACAGAAACAACTAGGTTGTCGCCGTCTGAACGATGGGTCCTGTAACCCATCCCGCACCCCGGCCGCCGGCTCTTCCGGCGGTTTTTTTATTTTCCTGGCATTGAACTGTTACCCCGGGCATCGCACACTAGCGGATTGATTATTTGTGCTGGTGTCTCATGTCCTTCTCCCGTTATGCCTTTTCCATCAAGCCGCAGGAAGCGATCCTGATCCTCATTACCATGTTCTGGGGCGGGACCTTTCTTGCCGTACAGTATGCGGTGACCCTCAGCGATCCCTTTTTCTTCGTCGGCCTGCGCTTTGCCACTGCCGCACTCGCCGTCGCGCTTCTGTGTCTGAAAACCCTGCCCGGCCTGACCATGACCGAGCTGAAAGCCGGGGTGGCTATTGGGGTGTCAATTGCGCTGGGCTACAGCCTGCAGACCTGGGGATTGCAGACTATCCCCAGCAGTAAATCGGCGTTTATTACCGCCATGTACGTACCGCTGGTGCCGCTCCTGCAGTGGCTGTGCCTGCGTCGCACGCCGGGGCTGATGTCCTGCATCGGTATCGTGCTGGCTTTTATCGGCCTGATCCTGCTGGCGGGACCGGGCGATAACCTGCTGGCGCTGGGTCCCGGGGAGATGATCACCCTGGTGGGCGCGGTGGCAATCGCGGCTGAAATCATTCTGATCAGCGCCTGGGCCGGGAAAGTGGACGTCAAACGGGTGACCGTGGTGCAGCTGGCGACCGCCTCGCTGGTGGCCTTTATGGCAATGATCCCGGCCGGGGAGTCGGTGCCGCCGATGGTGCCAGGGCTGTGGATCGTGGCGCTGGGGTTAGGCATTTTCAGCGCCATTATTCAGGTGACAATGAACTGGGCCCAGCGCAGCGTGTCGCCGACGCGGGCGACGGTGATTTACACCGGGGAGCCGGTGTGGGCGGGGATCTTTGGCCGTCTGGCCGGAGAGCGTTTGCCCCTGCTGGCCCTGCTGGGGGCGGCGTTTATCATTGCCGGGGTATTGGTCAGCGAACTCAAGCTTAAAAGAAAGAAAAAGGCGCTGCCGCAGATCGACAGCGCCACAGTTGATTAACGCTCCTGAACCGCGACGTCGCCCTGCGTCGCGCTGGCCATCCGGCGGCTGAGCAGGGCGTTGAGCGCGATGGCGCCGAAGGTGGCCGTCCCGATCCCGCCGAGCGTAAAGCCGCCGAGCGAGAGGGCAAAATCACCGGCGCCGAGCACCAGCGTGACGGCGACCATAATCAGGTTGCCGTTGTGGCTGAGATCGACCTTGTTTTGCACCCAGATGCGCGCCCCTGCCACCGCGATTAAGCCAAACACTACAATCGATGCGCCGCCAATCACCGCCGCCGGGATGGTGTGGATCAGCGCGCCGAACTTCGGTGAAAAGCCGAGCAGAATAGCAATCACCGCTGCCGCCACGAACACCAGCGTCGAGTAGACTTTGGTTACCGCCATCACGCCGATGTTCTCGGCGTAAGTGGTAACGCCGCTACCGCCCACCGAGCCCGACAGCATGGTCGCCAGCCCGTCACCGACAAAGGCCCGTCCCATCCAGGGATCCATATTGCGCCCGGTCATTCCGGCCACCGCCTTCAGGTGACCGAGGTTCTCTGCCACCAGGATCACCGCCACCGGGGCAATCAGCATCATCGCCTGGCCGTTAAAGGTTGGGGCGGTCAGCTGGGGTAAACCAAACCAGGCGGCCTGTGCTACCTGCGTAAAATCGACCGGCGTGCCCAGACCAAAAACGCTGGTCAGCGCGGCGTAGATCAGGCAGGCGAATATCAGCCCGACGAGGATCAGCAGACGCTGGATCATGCCCCGGGTAAACACCGCCACCAGGCCAATACACAGCACCGTCACCACCGCCATCCAGCTGTCAAACGCCGATCCGGAAACGCCTTTGACCGCAATCGGGGCGAGGTTCAGGCCAATCGCCATGACCACCGCCCCGGTGACCACCGGCGGCATCAGCCGTTCTATCCAGCGGGTGCCCATCTTCATCACTACACAACCAATCAGGGTGTAGATCGCCCCGCAGGCGATAATCCCCCCCAGCGCCACGCTCAGCTGCGGATTAACGCCCTGACCGCTAAAGCCGGTGGCAGCGATGACCACGCCGACAAAGGCCGCGCTTGAGCCGAGATAGCTCGGCACCCGCCCGCCGGTGATGAAAAAGAACAGCAGGGTGCCAATCCCTGACATCAGAATCGACAGGTTCGGATCGAGCCCCATCAGGATCGGCATCAGCACCGTGGCACCAAACATCGCCACCGCGTGCTGCACCCCCATTACCGCGGTTTGTCCCAGTGGGAGACGTTCATCCGGCGCGACCACGCCGCTGCCTGAAGAGGTCGATTTCAACTGCCAGTGAGGAAAATCGAAAAATGCCATCAGCGGTCTCCTTAAGGAGGGTTAACAGGCGGGTCGCATCAGTGCGTGGTAGCCGCGGTCAAACCACACCAGGCCGTGCGGCGCAGGGTGGCAGGTAAGGGAAACAATGTCGCAAAACAGAATGTCGTGGGTGCCGACGCTCACCACCTGGCTTATCCGACAGTCGAAGGAGGCCAGCGCCTCCTCCAGCCGCGGGCAGCCGGTTTCGCCCATCTGCCATCGGGCAGCGGCGAAGCGTTCCGCCATCGACGTTTTTCCGCCGAACAGAGTAGACAGGGACTGTTGTTCGCCGCTCAGGGTGTTGACGCACAGGGTGCCGTTTTCACTGAACACCGGCCACACCGAGGCCCCGCGATTGAGGCACACCAGCAGCGTTGGCGGCGAGTCGGTCACGCTACACACTGCGCTGGCGGTAAACCCGGCCTGTCCGGCGGGGCCGTCGGTGGTGATGATATTCACCGCCGCGCCGATGCAGGCCATCGCATCTCGAAAGGACTGTTTATCCGGAATGCTCATGTTCGCTCCTTATGCCAGCCCGCAGGCGTCGCTAAAGCTCAGCCGGGGCAGTCGACCGTACAGCTTGCTGTTATCGCCGTAACCGATGTTGATCAGCAGATTGCTTTTCAGGTTGCTGTCGCTGAAGAAGGCCGCATCGACCTTCTCGCGATCGAAGCCGGACATCGGCCCGGTATCGAGCCCCAGCGCACGGCAGGCAACAATCAGATACGCCGCCTGCAGGGTACTGTTGCGAAATGCGGTCTCCTCGGCAAGCGCAGGGCTGGCGGTAAACCAGCTACGGGCATCGCCGTGGGGAAACAGCGCGGGCAGACGGTCGTAAAACACACTGTCCCAGGCAACGATGGCGGTGACCGGGGCGGTAAGGGTTTTTTGCAGATTGCCGCTGGAGAGGGCCGGGCGCAGCTTCTCTTTGCCCTCCGGGGTGCGGATAAACACCATCCGCGCCGGGGAACAGTTGGCGGAGGTCGGGCCCCACTTCATCAGGTCGTAGATCTCGTGCAGCGTCTCGTCGCTGACCGGGCGGTCCAGCCAGCCGTTATGGCTGCGCGCCTCGGTAAACAGTGCGTGCTGCGCCGTTGGGTTGATGGCTTCGCTCATTGCAGCTCCTTATAAAATCGATTGTGGCTGTGCAGCAGGCTGGCGAGCCCGTTCAGCAGCAGGGCATTGAAGATCTCGGGTTCGGTGACGTTGCAGGCATGTCCGCCGCCGGGCATTACCGTATGCATGCTGCCAGGCAGGGCGGCGTGCAGCAGCGTTGAACAGACTGCGGGCACCAGCAGATCGTCCCCGGAGCAGATTATCTGCACCGGGCAGCGGATCTGTGCCACCGCGCGGCTGTAGTCGGCCGCTTTCAGGGCGTACAGCCTGCGCAGCAGGGTCTCTTTGCCCTGGAAATGAGCCAGCGCCAGCGCCTCTTCGGCCTCCATGCGCGGCATGCGGGCCGCCATCCAGTCGGCTGGATAGAGAAACAGCGCCTGAGCCTCTACCCACGCCTGGGCGCCACCGGCATGCAGCAGCCGCTCGCGTATCTGGAAACAGCGCCGGGTATGCGGGTGCAGCGTTAGCCAGCCGTTGACGCACACCAGCGCGCTGACCGCCGCGGGGTTATCCACCGCCAGCTGCAGGCCAATCAGCGCCCCCAGCGCATGGCCCACCACGCAGAAGCGGGTGATCCCGGCCTCTGCCAGCGCCTGCCACAGCTCGTCGGCCATCTGGGCGAGGCTGTAATCTTCCGGCAGCGCGCCGGGATTATTGCCCGTTCCGCGCTGGTCATAGCACACCACCTGATACTCCTGCTCCAGATCCGCGATCTGGGGCAGCCAGTAGCTGCCGCTGCCTCCCAGCCCGGCAATCAGCACCACCACCGGCGCGTCAGCAAAGGGCGGGGGTGAAAGGGATAGCTTCATGGCAACCTCACTTCGCAATGTGGGCAACGCTTGCGATCTCCACCAGCGCCTCGGACTTGACCAGCCCGCACTGAATGCAGAATCGCGCCGGTTTATCGCCGGGGAAAAACTCGGCGTAGATTTCGTTAATCGCGGCGTAGTTTTTCCAGTCGGTGATAAAGATGCTGTTGAAGGTCACGTCCGCCATCGTCCCGCCCGCCGTTTCGATAACGCGCTGGATAGTCTGTAGCACGTGGCGGGTTTGCGCCTTTGGGTCGTCGGGAAACACCACGTTGTTATGCGCGTCAAACGGCAGCGTGCCGGAGACATACACGATGCCGTCAGCCAGCGTGCCCGGCACAAAGGGGGCGATCGGGGTGCTGGTGCCCGGTGGAATAATTACGGATTTCGGCATTTGTTAGCTCCTCAGGCGATACGGGCATAAGCGGCGGGGGAGAGGGCGTCGCAGAAGGTGGCGACGTCGCTGACCCAGCCAAAAAAGGTTTCGATATTGAACAGGGCGGCCTGCTGGGCAAACGCCGGGCCAGCCTGGTGGGTAGCGTCTTCCAGCACCACCCCGAAATACTCCAGGAAGAAGCCGTCGCGCAGGGTCGACTCCACGCAGACGTTGGTGGCGATGCCGGTAAAGATCAGATGACGGATCCCCCGGCTGCGCAGGAGGCTATCCAGTGGGGTGTTGAAAAAGCCGCTGTAGCGCGGTTTCGGCAGCACGATATCGCCCGGCTCCGGCACCAGCTCGTTCACCAGCTGATAATCCCAGCCGCCTTTCGCCAGCAGCTTGCCGTGCAGCTCCGGGCGCTGGCGCATGGTTTTCAGCGCATTCGATTTATGGAAGTTGGGCGAGCCGGGGCCGCCTGCTTCTACGTACTGTTCATCCCAGCCGTTCTGGAACCAGATAATCAGCATTCCGGCGGCACGGGCGGCAGCCACGGCGGTGCGGATATTGTCAATAACCGGCCGGGTGGTGGAGACATCAAACCCGGCCAGGTCGAGATAGCCTCCCGGGCTGGCGTAAGCGTTTTGCATGTCCACCACGATCAGCGCACTTTGCGCGGGATTAAAGGTGATGGCTTCCGGGCGTGCGGGCAGAGTCGTCATTACGCCACCTCCTGCGTCAGGGCGGGAAGGTGCGCCCGGCACTGCATCAGCGGCTGGATGCGCTCGCCGAAGGTTTCAATGCCTGCCAGGAAGTCATCGAAGGTCAGCAGTACGCCCTCGGCCCCCGGCACGCTGGCGACCTCGTCGAGCATCCGCGCCACGCTGGCGTACGATCCCACCAGGGTACCCATATTGATATTCACCGCCGAGGTTGGATCCGCCATCTGGCGCACGTTGGTGTCAGCCCCGGAACGGGTGTCTTTCTGGCTCTGCTCGCTGAGCCAGCTCAGGGCCTCGGTATCGGCCCCGGCTTTATAGTGTTCCCACTTCGCCCGGGCGGCGTCGTCGGTTTCGTCGGCTATCACCATAAACAGCACGTAGGATCCAACGTCGCGCCCGGTTTTCTCTGCCGCTTGTTTCATGCGTGCGGCGGTTGGCGCAAAGGCCGCCGGGGTGTTGACCCCTTTGCCAAAGCAGAAGTTAAAGTCGGCGTATTTTGCCGAGAATTCCATCCCGGCGTCGCTCTGCCCGGCGCAGATCACCTTCATCGGCGAAGACGGCTGGGGGCTCACCCGGCAGTCGTTCATGGTGAAGTAATCCCCTTTGAAGTCGCTCTTGCCGGTGCCCCACAGGTCGCGCAGCACCTGCACATATTCGGTGAGGTAGTCGTAGCGCTTAGAGAAGTACTCATCCCCCGGCCAGAGCCCCATCTGTTCGTACTCGGGTTTTTGCCAGCCGGTGACGAGGTTGACGCCAAAGCGCCCGCCGGAGATGGAATCGATAGTCGACGCCATCCGGGCGACAATCGCCGGTGGCAGGGTGAGGGTGGCGGCAGTGGCGTAAATCTGAATACGCGACGTGACCGCCGCCAGTCCGGCCATCAGGGTGAACGACTCCATATTGTGATCCCAGAATTCGGTCTTACCGCCGAAGCCGCGCAGCTTGATCATCGAGAGGGCAAAATCGAAGTGATAGTGCTCTGCTTTCTGCACGATGGCTTTGTTCAGCTCAAAGGTCGGCAGATATTGCGGCGCATGGGTAGAGATCAGCCAGCCGTTATTACCGATGGGAACGAATACGCCAATTTTCATCACAAACCTCTCTTCATCTCAACATGGGGGGTGAATGTCTGACGTGGCACTGCATCCTGCATCTCCTGTTCAGCCGCGTAAGTCTGATTTGCAAAGGCGATGCCAGTTTTGAAATTATCTGTGTTATTAACGTGTTAACGGATGGTTGCTTAAATGCGGGTTAAAAAAGTGGACTGAACGGTCAAAAACCTTGCACACAAAGCAGGCAGTCGTGCGCGATGGGGGTGCAGATTGTCGTGAGACGGCAGGGGTTTTGCTATGCTGAGGGCAAATACAAAAAGGAGAGAGCAGATGGCACAAGGCGCAGTGAAAACACCCGGTAAACGTTCGCAGGCGGTAAGCGCAAAAAAACAGGCGATCCTTGCCGCCGCGCTGGAGACCTTCTCGCAGTTTGGCATCCACGGCACCCGGCTGGAGCAGGTGTCTGAGCTGGCGGGGGTCTCAAAAACCAATCTGCTGTACTACTTTCCTTCGAAAGAGGCGCTGTATGTGGCGGTGTTGCAGGATCTGCTGGATGTCTGGCTGGCGCCGCTGCGGGCATTTCGTGAAGAGCTGGCCCCGCTGGAGGCGATCCAGCAGTATATCCGCCTGAAGCTGGAAGTTTCCCGGGATTATCCTCAGGCGTCGCGGCTGTTCTGTCTGGAGATGCTGCAGGGCGCGCCACTGCTGAAAGCGGCCCTGAGCGGCGATCTGAAATCGCTGGTGGACGAGAAGTCGGGGATCATTGCTGGCTGGGTCGCCACCGGCAAACTGGCCCCGGTGGATCCGCATCATCTGATCTTTATGATCTGGGCCGCCACCCAGCACTACGCCGATTTTTCTGCGCAGGTGGAGGCGGTGACCGGCAAGTCGCTTAAAGATGATGACTTTTTCCACAGCACGGTGGATAACGTGCAGCGGATGATTATCGAAGGGATCCGGGTGCGTTAATTCGCAGGTGGCAGAGGGCAGCTCAGGTCGCCCTCTTCACACTGCATCAGCGAGGCCAGAAACGCTTCGCGTTCGCTGGTCTTTTCGGCCAGGCACAGGTTGACGATCATCGGCTGGATGCTGCCGCCTTCGGTGCT
>NZ_JBOGBT010000043.1:0-12716 GCF_051656365.1 Silvania sp.
ATGCTGAAAGCCGGGATCCGTGACTGGCAAACCCGCTATCCGAACAACCCAGGGGCGACCCTGCTGCCCACGCAGCTGGTGAATGTGCAGAACTTCAAGCCTGCCTCCACCAGCAAGATTGCGCTGCTGCTGCCGCTGAGCGGCCAGGCCGCCGTCTTTGGCCGCACTATCCAGCAAGGTTTTGAAGCCGCGAAAAATGGCACCTCCGCCGTTGCAGGCGACGCCATACCGGCCCAGGTGGCGCAGGCCGCCAACGCAGGCGATGTGGTTAGCCCGTCCGCAGCGGAAACCGGCGATCTGACCGGCACCCAGCCTGTCGCCGCGCCGCAAAGCAGCGAGCAGGAGCCAGTGCAGGCCCCTGCCACCACCCAGGCTACCCAGCCCGCGAGCCAGCCACCCGTTGCCGCTAACCCGGCTGCCGAGCTGAAGGTGTATGACACCAGCACGCAACCGCTGAGCCAACTGCTGGCTCAGGTTCAGCAGGACGGAGCCAGCATCGTGGTTGGCCCTCTGCTGAAAGGTAATGTCGAAGAGCTGATGAAAAGTAATACCCCGCTGAACGTGCTGGCGCTGAACCAGCCCGAGCAGGTGCAGAACCGTCCAAACGTCTGCTACTTCGCCCTGTCGCCAGAAGATGAAGCCCGGGATGCCGCGCGCCACATCCACCAGCAGGGGAAACAGGCACCGCTGCTGCTGACCCCGCGCAGTGAGCTCGGTGAACGTGTCGCCACCGCCTTTGCCAACGAGTGGCAACAGCTGGGCGGCGGCATTGTCCTGCAGCAAAAATTTGGCTCGCTGTCCGAGCTGAAAATGGGCGTTAACGGCGGTTCCGGCATTGCCCTGAGCGGCAGTCCAATCGCGTCCAGCCTGCCCCAGCAGCAGAGCGTAACCGTCGGTGGGCTGACGATCCCGGCCCCGCCGACCGACGCGCAAATCAGCGGAGGCAACAACGTGGACGCGGCGTATATCGTGGCCACCCCGGACGAGATCGCCTTTATCAAACCGATGATTGCCATGCGTAACGGCAGCCAGAGCGGCGCCACGCTGTATGCCAGCTCCCGCAGCGCACAGGGCACCGCCGGGCCGGACTTCCGTCTTGAAATGGAAGGCCTGCAGTACAGCGAAATCCCGATGCTTGCGGGCAGCAACCCACAGCTGATGCAGCAGGCGCTCAGTAGCGTGCGTAACGACTACTCGCTGGCACGCCTGTACGCCATGGGCGTTGACGCCTGGGCGCTGGCAAATCACTTCACCCAGATGCGCCAGGTGCCGGGCTTCCAGATTAACGGCAACACCGGCGATCTCACCGCTACTCAGGACTGCGTGATTAACAGGAAGTTATCATGGCTCAAATACCAGCAGGGACAGGTCATTCCGGCCAGTTAACCCGTAAACAGACCGGCGACGCGTGGGAGTTACAGGCGCGTCGCTGGCTTGAGCGCAAAGGACTGCGTTTTATCGCCGCGAACATTCACGGGCGCGGCGGTGAAATTGACCTCATTATGCAAGACGGCCCGACGATCGTGTTTATCGAGGTGCGCTACCGCCAGTCATCACAGTATGGCGGCGCTGCCGCCAGCGTCACCCGGGCCAAGCAGCAAAAATTATTACACACCGCTCAGTTGTGGCTTGCCCGGCATAATGGGAGCTTTGATACTGTGGATTGCCGGTTCGATGTGGTAGCCTTCACCCCAAACGCCATCGAATGGTTCAAAAACGCCTTCGGCGAAGACGCGTAAATCAGATCGTTAAGGGATACTGTGCTCGAAAGAATTAAGGTTTGCTTCACGGAAAGCATTCAGACTCAGATTGCAGCGGCAGAAGCGCTGCCGGACGCCATCTCCCGTGCGGCGATGACGCTGGTGCAATCCCTGCTTAACGGCAACAAAATCCTCTGTTGTGGCAACGGCACATCGGCCGCCAACGCACAGCATTTTGCTGCCAGTATGATCAACCGTTTTGAAACTGAGCGTCCCAGTTTACCTGCCCTTGCACTTAATACCGATAATGTGGTCTTAACGGCGATTGCTAACGATCGTCTTCATGACGAGATCTACGCCAAGCAGGTCCGTGCGTTAGGACATGCCGGTGATGTTCTGCTGGCCATCTCCACGCGCGGCAACAGCCGTGACATCGTAAAAGCCGTTGAGGCTGCCGTCACCCGCGATATGACTATCGTCGCATTGACTGGCTACGACGGCGGCGAGCTGGCCGGGCTGCTGGGTCCGCATGACGTCGAGATCCGCATTCCTTCTCACCGCAGCGCGCGTATTCAGGAAATGCACATGCTGACGGTGAACTGTTTGTGCGATCTGATTGATAACACGCTTTTCCCTCACCAGGATGATTAAGGAGTTTACATGAAGGCATTTTCGCCCCTCGCAGTCCTTATTTCTGCACTGCTGCTTCAGGGATGTGTTGCTGCAGCGGTAGTGGGTACCGCGGCGGTTAGCACCAAAGCCGCAACTGACCCGCGTTCCGTGGGCACGCAGGTGGATGACAGTACGCTGGAGCTGCGCGTGAACAGCGCATTATCCAAAGACCAGCAGATCAAGAAAGACGCGCGCATTAACGTCACCGCTTATCAGGGCAAAGTGCTGCTGGCAGGCCAGGCACCGAATACCGAACTCGCCGCCCGCGCGAAGCAAATCGCAATGGGTGTAGAGGGAACGACCGAGGTGTTTAACGAAGTACGTCAGGGCCAGCCGATTGGTCTGGGAACGGCGTCGAACGATACCTGGATCACCACCAAAGTGCGCTCCCAGCTGTTGGGCAGCGATCAGGTTAAATCATCGAATGTGAAAGTGACTACCGAGAATGGCGAAGTGTTCCTGCTCGGCCTGGTAACCGACCGTGAAGGCAAAGCGGCGGCCGATCTTGCCAGCCGGGTGAGCGGCGTTAAGCACGTCACGACCGCCTTTACCTACCTGAAGTAATCCCGCCTGTTGCCCTCTCCGCATGGAGAGGGCCTTAAACATCACACTTCTCCCTGCGCCATCTCGCGTATTTTTGCCGAGGGAATAACGTTGACGCCTGCGGGCGACGCCGTCAGCGCCTCTTTGAGCATGACCTCTGCCACGTCGCGGGCATCAATCGACTTCCAGTTACCGGGCAACAGTTTAAACATCGGCGCAAACAGCGATTCACTGAATCGGTGCTTCTCCCGATCCCCCAGCAGCATCGACGGACGCACAATGGTCAGCCGCTCCCACTTTTGGGCTATCAGCGCCTCTTCCATTTTGCCTTTTACCTTGTTGTAAAAGAACGGCGAGTGCGCGTTAGCGCCCATCGAGCTGACCACCAGCATGTGCTTTGCTCCCAGCCGCTTGCCGGTCAGCGCTGTATCCACCACCAGAGTGTAATCGGCATGGATAAAAGCCTCTTTGCTGCCCGCCTCGCGCTTCGTGGTGCCCAGGCAGCAAAAGACGATATCCACCGGATCCTGAACCTGCGCCAGGGCATCGGTGAGCTGCGGATCGTGCGGGTTAAAGACCCCGTCGATGTCCCACAACGGCCGCCGCGTCGGTGCGGCAATGTAGTTGACCTTCCGCTCCTGAATTAACATCCGCAGCAGGTGGCCCCCCACCAGACCGGTGGCGCCGGTAATTAAAACCTGACTCATGATTCCTCCTTTGCAGATTAGTCCGTATGCGATTTCATGCCTCTCGACCACACTTAGTAGTCTTATCGGTAAGTATTTACCACTCACCGAGAAAAATCTGTCTGAAGCCAAAACAACGGAGGAAACATGAGCAAGAAAATAGCGGTCTTGATCACCGACGAGTTTGAAGATTCAGAGTTCACCTCGCCTGCCGAGGCGTTTCGCCTGGCAGGACACGAGGTGATTACGATCGATAAAGAGGCCGGGAAAACGGTGAAAGGCCATAAAGGTGAGGCCAGCGTCACCATCGACAAGGCCATTGATGATGTGCGGCCGGCTGATTTTGATGCCCTGCTGCTGCCCGGCGGTCACTCCCCGGATACCCTGCGCGGCGACGAGCGCTTCGTTACCTTCACCCGCGATTTTGTCGCCTCCGGAAAGCCGGTGTTTGCCATCTGCCATGGCCCGCAGCTGCTGATCAGCGCCGAAGTGGTGCGCGGTCGTAAACTGACGGCTGTAAAGCCGATCGTTATCGATCTGAAAAACGCTGGTGCGGATTTTTACGATCAGGAGGTGGTGGTCGATAAGGATCAGCTGGTCACCAGCCGGACCCCGGACGATCTGCCGGCCTTTAATCGTGAGGCGCTGCGCTTACTCGGGGCGTAGCCAGTGCAGTTTTTTACCAAACCCCAGCGTGTTGTCAGTGAACTTAAGTTCGTCGAGGCGAATTTCCCATACCGGGGCTGACAGCGCGAGTGCCACCGGAAAGCGACGGTTATAGTGCTTACGCTGAGCGTCGCTTTCTTCCCCTTCCAGACGGCGAATTTCCCCTTTGAACTGCAGACCGCGGATCAGCGCCACGGTTTTCGGCTGTCCGTTGACCGTGCCCGCGACCTTCGCCTGTTTACCGGTCATCTGCGCGTGACGGGTTTTGTCTTCGCTCAGGACGTAGAACGCCACGTGCTGCGGATCGTAGTAGTAAAAGGCGTTGGCACACCACATCTCCTCTTCCTGGTGTACGCACCAGGTGACGACGTGCTGTTTCGCCAGCCAGCGGTTGATGGCGGCCAGAGTTTCCATTTCGCTTCTCTCTCGTGCTAAGGTGCGTTCACCTTAACATACTGAATCTGTCCACCGTGTGCTGGTTTCTCTATCTGGTCCGAACCGCTGATAATGCGCTGTATACCGGCATCACCACCGACGTCGCACGTCGTTTCCTGCAGCATCAAACGGGAAAAGGGGCCAAGGCGTTAAGAGGTAAAGGCGAACTGACGCTGGCATTTTCTGCCATCGTGGGTGAGCGCTCGCTTGCGCTGAGGCTGGAATACCGCATAAAGCAGCTGACGAAGCGCCAGAAAGAGCGCCTCGTCGCCGGAGACGGGTCGTTTGAGGCGCTACGCGAGAGCCTGCAAACGTCGCGGATTAAAAGCGATTAAAGTGGTCGTGGTACTCCACCAGGCCGCTGACGCCGTTCAGGGCATCATCCGCCAGACCGTGCAGCTGGAAAGCCATTTCGGTACCCGACCAGCGGCAGTGCAGATCGTGATGCGCCGCATTCTCGAAGCCTAAACGGCTGTAAAAGGCCGGATCGCCCAGCGTCACCACCGCTGCATAGCCAAACTCATTCAACGAATCGAGCCCTTCATAGACCAGCTGGCGCGCCAGACCTTGTCCACGGTAGGCTTCATCGACGGCCAGCGGTGCCATACCAACCCACTGCAGCTCTTCGCCCTGCACGGTGACCGGGCTAAACGCCACGTAGCCCACCACCTGACCTTCATCGTCGGTGGCGACCAGGCCCAGCGTAATCAGACCGTCTTCACGAAGATCCTGCACCAGCCGCGCTTCGCCGTCACTTTCGAACGTCCGGCGTAATAACGCATCGATACCCGGCGCATCGATCCCAATTTCAACTCGAATCAGCATGGCTCACCTACAGAAGTGTGTTTACTCTCCGGCGGCGTTTTTAAACCCGCCTCGACAAAATCGGCCATTTGCAGCAAAGCCACGCGCAGCGACTTTGGCATCTGCTCCAGTTCAATCGCATCCATCAGATTTTTGACGTACAGCCCCAGCTCCGTATCGCCTTCAATCACCAGACGACGCTGGAAAAAGAGCGTATCAGGATCCTGCTTGCGTGCCGCAATCATCAGCAGATCGCTGGCATTGGCGCTAAAACTGACGTCGGCATCGGCCGATTCACGTACGATCAGCCGATCGTTTTCAACCGAGGTATTCCAGCGCAGGCCAATATCCCGCACCTCGATACTTAGCCAGCGTCCTTCCAGAAACTCCAGCTCGCCCTCCGCCAGTGCCTGGCGAAATTGCCAGCTCAGCACCTGCTCCAGCACCTGGCGCTTCAGCGCAAAAGGTGCCAGCCTGACCGGCACGCTCAACAGCGACGGGCCGAGGTGGACGAGACGTGAACGCAGTTTATCCAGCACGAGCATTACTCCCTGATATCTATAGTCCCAATATTTTGCCATATCCAGTCGACGGTATAGCGGCGTAAATCAACAAACTGACATCCGGCCTAATCCATTATTGGTGTCATCAATACGCCATTAGCTGCCTTAAATCAAAAATTGTCGCCAGATGGTTAACTAAAATCCCTGTTCGATAACAATTTTACCTCCCTCTGGGGCTGTAAACGTCAGGATAAATTATGGAGTTGCTCTG
Source organism: Silvania sp. (assembly GCF_051656365.1). Classification (NCBI taxonomy): domain Bacteria; kingdom Pseudomonadati; phylum Pseudomonadota; class Gammaproteobacteria; order Enterobacterales; family Enterobacteriaceae; genus Silvania; species Silvania sp. Next base: position 6,281 of record NZ_JBOGBT010000043.1, read on the forward strand.
CCCTGCTGGAAATCTACCGGCGCTTAAGGCGGCCATCGAAAACGGTGCCGATGCGGTTTATATCGGACTAAAGGACGATACCAATGCCCGCCACTTCGCTGGACTGAATTTTACCGAGAAAAAACTGCAGGAAGCGGTGAGCTTTGTGCATCAGCATCGCCGCAAGCTGCACATCGCGATCAATACCTTTGCGCACCCGGACGGCTATCAGCGCTGGGAGCGGGCGGTGGATATGGCCGCCCAGCTGGGTGCCGATGCCCTGATCCTTGCCGACCTCGCCATGCTTGAGTATGCCGCTGAACGTTATCCGCATATTGAGCGCCATGTCTCGGTTCAGGCATCTGCCACCAATGAAGAGGCTATTCGCTTTTACCATCGTCACTTCGACGTGGCGCGCGTGGTGTTGCCGCGCGTGCTCTCAATCCATCAGGTTAAACAGCTGGCGCGCGTCACGCCCGTCCCGCTGGAGGTGTTTGCTTTTGGCAGCCTGTGCATTATGGCCGAAGGACGCTGCTATCTGTCGTCTTACTTAACCGGTGAGTCGCCAAACACCGTGGGCGCCTGCTCTCCGGCCCGCTATGTGCGCTGGCAGCAAACACCGCAGGGGCTGGAATCACGCCTGAACGAGGTGCTGATCGACCGCTACCAGGACGATGAAAACGCCGGATACCCTACGCTGTGCAAAGGTCGCTATCGGGTGGATGGCGAGCTGTACCATGCCCTGGAAGAGCCGACCAGCCTGAACACGCTGGAACTGCTGCCGGAGCTGCTGGCGGCAAACATTGCGTCGGTGAAAATTGAAGGCCGCCAGCGCAGTCCGGCGTACGTCAGCCAGGTCGCGAAAGTGTGGCGCCAGGCGATCGATCGCTGCATGGCGGATCCACAACGCTATGCCCCGCAGCCCGCCTGGATGGAGGCGCTCGGATCCTTGTCCGAAGGCACCCAGACCACCCTTGGCGCCTATCACCGTAAATGGCAGTGAGATAACGCATGAAATATTCATTAGGACCGGTGCTCTATTACTGGTCAAAAGAGACGCTGGAGGAATTTTACCAGCAGGCGGCGAATAGCCAGGCCGATGTGATTTATCTCGGCGAAGCGGTGTGCAGCAAGCGCCGCGCCACCAAAGTGGGCGACTGGCTGGAGATGGCAAAAAGCCTGGCGGACAGCGGCAAGCAGGTAGTGCTGTCAACGCTGGCGCTGGTGCAGGCTTCGTCCGAGCTGAATGAGCTGAAACGCTACGTCGATAACGGCGATTTTCTGCTGGAGGCCAGCGACCTGGGGGTGGTGAACCTGTGTGCCGAGCGCAAGCTGCCGTTTGTCGCCGGACATGCGCTGAACTGCTATAACGCCGTCACTCTGCGTCTGCTGCTCAAACAGGGCATGACCCGCTGGTGTATGCCCGTTGAGCTTTCCCGCGACTGGCTGGTGAATGTGCTGGCGCAGTGCGACGAGCTGGGCATCCGCAATCAGTTCGAAGTCGAGGTGCTGAGTTACGGGCATTTGCCACTGGCGTATTCCGCTCGCTGCTTCACGGCACGTTCGGAAAACCTGCCGAAAGACGAATGCGAAACCTGCTGCATCAAATACCCTAACGGTCGCAGTGTGCTCTCGCAGGAAAACCAGCAGGTATTCGTACTGAACGGTATTCAGACCATGAGCGGCTACGTATATAACCTGGGCAACGAACTGGCCTCGATGAAAGGCCTGGTGGATATGGTTCGCCTGTCGCCGCTGGGCACCGACACCTTCGCGATGATCGATGCCTTCCGCGCCAATGAGAACGGCACTGCACCGCTGCCGCTGACCGCCAACAGCGAGTGCAACGGCTACTGGAAGCGGCTGGCCGGGCTGGAACTGCAGGTTTAAAAAAAGCTCACTTTGTTAACAACGGTTATTAATTTTTAATGCACTATTAAAAGATTCACCGTCGACAAAGTGAGCTGTTATGACTGATAAATCCATTCCGTTTTCGGTGCTGGACCTGGCACCGATCCCTCAGGGCTCCTCGGCACGCGTTGCCTTTACCCACTCTCTGGATCTTGCCCGCCTTGCTGAACAGCGCGGCTATCATCGCTACTGGCTGGCAGAACATCACAACATGGTGGGTATTGCCAGCGCAGCAACTTCGGTGCTGATTGGCTATCTGGCGGCTAATACCACCACGCTGCATTTAGGCTCAGGCGGTGTGATGCTGCCCAACCATTCACCGCTGGTCATCGCCGAACAGTTTGGCACGCTGAATACGCTCTATCCCGGCCGTATCGATTTGGGTCTGGGCCGCGCACCAGGTAGCGATCAGCCCACCATGCGAGCCTTGCGCCGGCATATGAGCGGCGATATCGACAACTTCCCGCGTGATGTGGCCGAGCTGGTTGACTGGTTTGATGCCCGTGACCCCGACCCGCAGGTGCGTCCGGTGCCCGGCTACGGCGAGCAGGTCCCGGTCTGGCTGTTGGGGTCGAGCTTATACAGCGCCCAGCTGGCGGCACAGCTCGGCCTGCCGTTTGCGTTCGCCTCACACTTTGCCCCGGATATGCTGCACCAGGCGCTGCATCTGTATCGCACAAACTTCAAACCGTCTGAGCGACTGGAAAAACCCTACGCAATGGTGTGCATCAACATCGTTGCAGCAGACAGTAACCGCGATGCGGAATTCCTGTTTACCTCTATGCAGCAGGCCTTTATGAAGTTGCGCCGTGGCGAAACGGGCCAGCTACCACCGCCAGTGGAGAATATGCATCAGCTGTGGTCGGCGTCCGAACAGTATGGCGTCCAGCAGGCGCTGAGTATGTCGCTGGTGGGGGATAAGACCAAAGTGCGTCACGGACTGGAAGCGGTGCTGCGCGAAACGCAGGCGGACGAGATCATGGTAAACGGGCAGATTTTCGATCATCAGGCACGGCTGTATTCGTTTGATCTGGCGATGCAAGTGAAAGAAGCGTTGTTGGGTTAGCGCGATTTGCTGCCCTCTCCCACACGGAGAGGGCAAAAAGAGGCGTTACTGATAAACAGGTAACAGATTAAAACTCGACAGAACGTGCACCAGTGCGTTGCCAACCCCAAACACCAGAATCAGCGCAATCATCGGCTTCCCACCCCAGACGCGGAATTTTGGGCTGCCGAAGCGCTTACGTGATTTCCGTGCCAGCAGCGCCGGTACAATCGCCGCCCAGATGGTCGCCGCCAGGCCCGCATAGCCGATGGCATACAGGAAACCGTTCGGCCACAGCAGGCCGCCGATCACCGGCGGCAGGAAGGTCAGCAGCGCGGTTTTCAGACGCCCCAGCGCAGAATCATCAAAGCCAAACAGATCCGCCAGATAGTCAAACAGGCCCAGCGTTACGCCAAGAAAAGAGCTCGCCACGGCAAAGTTGGAGAATACCACCAGCAGCAGATCCAGGCTTCGGCTGTTCAGCACCCCACTCAGCGCCTGCACCAGTACATCAATGTTGCCCCCCTTCTGCGCAATACCGATAAATTCCGGACGCGGGATGTTACCCATCGTCCCCAGCAGCCAGATCACATACAGCCCCAGTGCCAGCAGCGTACCGTACACCAGGCAGCGGATGATGGTGCGCGGATCTTTACCGTAATACTTCATCAGGCTCGGCACGTTACCGTGATAGCCAAACGACGCCAGGCAGAACGGCAGGGTCATCAGCAGATACGGGGAGTAAGAGGTATTGCTCTCGGCCACATTAAACAACGTGGTCGGCGTGACATGCCCCAGTAAGCTGCCGAAGGTCAGGAAAAAGGTGATGACCTTGGCACCGAGAACAATCGCCGTCATCCGGCTAACCGCTTTCGTGCTCATCCAGACGATGAAGGCCACCGCCAGAGCGAACACCAAACCCGCCAGTCGCGCCGGAACATCCAGCGACATCTCTGAGAAGGTATGGTGCAGAATCGAGCCGCTAGCAGAGATATAGGCGTAGGTCAGAATATAGAGCACAAAGGCTATCGAAATGCCGTTCACAATGTTCCAGCGTTTACCCAGCAGGTCGCGAGTAATGGTGTCGAAGCTCGACCCAATGCGGTAGTTCAGGTTCGCTTCGAGGATCATCAGGCCCGAATGCAGCATACAGAACCAGGTAAATACCAGCGCCGCCAGCGACCAGAAGAACCACGCCCCGGACATCACCACCGGCAGGGAGAACATGCCTGCACCAATGATTGTGCCGCCGATGATCACCACACCGCCGAGCAGCGAGGGTGAGGTTTGGGTGGTGGTTAGTGTCGCCATACAGCCAATACTCCAGTGAATAATGTTGCTACCGAATGTTAATGCGTCGCACTGTACCAGTACAAGAGTACAAAAGAAATAAAAAAAGCCCCGATAAAAATATCGGGGCTGTATAGATTACTTTACGTCAGAAGCGTAAGGCTTACGCGTCACGACGACGGGTAGGAGCACCGCCATCTTCGCGACGTGGGCCGCGGTTTTCGCGACGCTCACCGCTGAAGCGGCCTGCACCTGCCGGTGCTGCGCCATCACGACGAGGACCACGACCACCTTCACGACGCTCGCCGCCGCCGAAGCTACGACGTTCGCCAGCAGGACGATCGCCTTCGCGACGAGGTCCACGGTCAGGACGCGGCTGGGCATCACCCATCAGCTGCATGTTCATCGGCTTGTTCAGGATGCGGGTACGGGTAAAGTGCTGCAGAACCTCGCCCGGCATGCCTTTTGGCAGCTCGATGGTAGAGTGAGTACCGAACAGCTTGATGTTACCGATGTAACGGCTGCTGATGTCGCCTTCGTTAGCGATAGCGCCAACGATGTGACGAACTTCAACACCATCATCACGGCCCACTTCAATACGGTAAAGTTCCATCTCGCCAGCATCACGACGTTCACGACGTGGACGGTCTTCACCTGCAGCACCCGCTGCACGTTCAGGACGGTCGCCACGTGGACCACGATCGTTACGGTCACCACGGTCATTACGATCGCGACGCTCGAAACGCTCATCACGTTCACGGAATTCACGCTTAGGACGCATTGGTGCATCTGCTGGTACGATCAGAGCGCGTTCGCCCTGAGCCATTTTCAGCAGTGCTGCAGCCAGCGTTTCAACGTCCAGCTCTTCGCCTTCTACGCTCGGCTTAATTTGCGTCAGCAGCGCACGGTACTGATCCAGATCGCTGCTTTCCAGCTGCTGCTGTACTTTCGCGGCGAACTTCTCCAGACGGCGTTTGCCCAGCAGCTCTGCGTTTGGCAGGTCTGCTTCTGGAATGGTCAGCTTCATGGTGCGTTCAATGTTACGCAGCAGACGACGCTCGCGGTTCTCAACGAACAGCAGCGCACGGCCAGCACGACCCGCACGACCGGTACGACCGATACGGTGAACGTAAGACTCGGAATCCATTGGGATGTCGTAGTTTACAACCAGGCTGATACGTTCAACGTCCAGACCACGTGCTGCCACGTCGGTTGCAATCAGGATATCCAGACGGCCGTCTTTCAGACGTTCCAGAGTCTGCTCACGCAGGGACTGGTTCATGTCGCCGTTCAGCGCTGCGCTGTTATAGCCGCTACGCTCCAGTGCTTCTGCCACTTCCAGGGTCGCATTTTTGGTACGAACGAAGATAATCGCCGCATCAAAATCTTCTGCTTCCAGGAAACGCACCAGCGCTTCGTTTTTACGCATGCCATGTACAGACCAGAAAGTCTGGCTGATGTCCGGGCGAGTGGTAACGCTGGACTGGATACGCACTTCCTGCGGATCCTTCATGAAGCGACGGGTAATACGACGAATCGCTTCTGGCATGGTTGCAGAGAACAGAGCGGTCTGATGACCTTCTGGGATCTGAGCCATGATGGTTTCTACGTCTTCGATGAAGCCCATGCGCAGCATTTCGTCAGCTTCATCCAGAACCAGACCGCTCAGTTTAGAGAGATCCAGGGTGCCGCGTTTCAGGTGATCCAGCAGACGGCCAGGTGTACCGACAACAATCTGTGGACCCTGACGCAGGGCGCGTAACTGCACGTCATAACGCTGGCCGCCGTAAAGGGCAACCACGTTCACGCCGCGCATATGTTTAGAGAATTCAGTCATCGCTTCCGCAACCTGAACAGCCAGTTCACGGGTCGGAGCGAGTACGAGGATCTGCGGTGCACGCAGTTCCGGATCAATGTTGTGCAGCAGTGGCAGCGAGAACGCTGCGGTCTTACCGCTACCAGTCTGGGCCATGCCCAGCACGTCACGACCAGAGAGCAGATGCGGGATGCATTCAGCCTGGATCGGAGATGGTTTTTCGTAACCCAGATCGTTAAGGGCTTCAAGGATAGTGGCCTTCAGGCCCAGATCTGCAAAAGTGGTTTCGAATTCAGCCATGTAGTACAAGTGCCTCGATATTAATGGCGGCCAGTCTACATAACTCGTCGTGAAAATGATTAGCAATTTTCATTGAAAAGTGTGAACCGGCTCAA